>CAJUGL010000005.1:2268-107082 GCA_910586515.1 uncultured Acetatifactor sp. | reverse complement strand
AGGCGGTGATGAAGAAGGGGGTTACCAGGGAGGCGGTGAGGAAGAGGCTGGGAGATGTATTTCAGGATGCGGGAATCGATGTGTGGGACTGTAGGCTGGTGTAGGGAGTCTTTGAGTGCCGGCAGTGGGGAAAGCCTGCCCTGCCTATGCGGTCAGCTCAGACAGGTATGGCAAGATAATACATTGATGGGCAAATCTGGGCAAAAAATTACATTGCGCTTTCGGGGGATAAAGTCTATACTTTTCCGGAACTATTTTGTGAAGATGACAGGCGGCGCACAGGCGGGAGACTTTCCTGCAGGCGGCGCGCGGCCTGGAAAGATTATCGGAAAAGAGGTTTGGGATTTATGACTAAGGATATGACAAAAGGCTCCCCCATGAGGTTGATTCTGGGGTTCTCGCTGCCGCTTCTTTTTGGGTTTCTGTTCCAGCAGTTTTACAGCCTGGTGGATACGGTGATTGTGGGCAGATTTCTGGGCAAGGAGAACCTGGCGGCAGTGGGGTCCACAGGCTCTATCAATTTCCTGATTATCGGATTCTGTATGGGAGTATGCAGCGGGTTCTCCATTCCTGTATCCCACAAATTCGGAGCAAAGGATCAGGAGGGACTTCGGCGGTATGTGGCAAACTGTGTCTGGCTGGCCATAGGTTTCGCGGCGGTGTTGACGGCAGTCACCACCTTACTGGCAGGGCAGATTCTCCGCTGGATGAGGACGCCGGAGAATATCATCGAAAGCGCGCATGCGTATATCTGGGTGATTTTCCTGGGCATTCCGGTAACTTTTCTCTACAATATGACTTCCGGCGTCATTCGGGCGCTGGGGGACAGCAGGACGCCGGTGATTTTTCTGGTTTTGTCGTCTTTTTTGAATGTTGGGCTGGATCTCTTCTTTATATTATATTGGAAGACCGGGGTGCAGGGCGCAGCCTGGGCCACGGTGATTTCCCAGGGGGTGTCGGGGCTGTGCTGTCTGTTGTTTATTGTGAAAAAGTTCGAAATACTGCGGGTGAGAAAGGAAGAGTGGGCTCCGGACCGTCACATGATGCGGACTCTCTGCGGTATGGGCGTGCCCATGGGGCTGCAGTATTCCGTCACGGCTATCGGCAGTGTGATTCTGCAGAGCGCCACGAATACATTGGGTTCCGATGCGGTGGCTGCGGTGACGGCTTCCGGGCGGATATATGGTTTCCTTGCCTGTCCTTTTGATGCCATGGGTTCCACAATGGCTACTTACGGAGGACAGAATGTGGGAGCGGGAAGAATTGACAGAATCAGTCAGGGGCTGAAATCCTGTGTCTGGCTGGGAGCAGGGTATTCTGTGATCGCTCTTTTTGTCAGCATATTTCTGGGCAGGCCGCTGGCTGCGCTGTTTCTGGATGCCGCGGAAGCCGGAGTCATTGACAATGTGCGGTTTCTGTTGATTGTAAATACAATTTTCTTTTTCCCGCTGGCTCTGGTGAATATTATTCGTTTCCTGATCCAGGGGATAGGATATCCTACTTTCGCCATTTTGGCGGGGGTGTTTGAGATGATTGCCAGAGGGCTGGCCGGCTTCCTGCTGGTGCCGCTTCTGGGATTTACAGGAGTGGCGCTGGGCAGTCCCATTGCGTGGATATTTGCGGACGCTTTCCTGATTCCGGCCTATTTTCATGTGCGCAGGACCGTGGAGGCGAAGCTGGAAGGGGGAAAGGCCGCAGAAAAATGATGCAATTCTGATGAAAATAGTATGCTTCCAGGACGTATTTTTTCATTATACTTCTTGTATGGCAGCCAGGAATGCAGCGTGATTTCGACAAAGGCGGTTTCAGACGTAAGGTTCAGAAAGCGGTCAATGTATTTCCGGCTCGGGGAATACAGAGGCCGCTTTTTGGCGGACTGTTCAGTCCTTCCCTGGAAGAACCGCTGAGGAGCGGCTGCAGGCTGCCGACCGATAAAGGGCAGATTGCGGCAGCAGGAAAGGAGCGGAAAATGAAGCGGTTTATTGGGAGTATTACCCTGGCAAGTATCATTATCATAACATTGTGTGCGTGGAAAAACGATAACAGCCAGGCGGAGAAAGGTATGCAGGTATGGAAGAGACAGGAGCGTGTCATCTGTCAGACAGAGCCGCTCATGGTAAAAGAGGCCAGAGCGAATAACGGAGGGGCGGCGTTTCGGGTAAACGGCGGACTTTGGCTGTACGCTGGGGAAGCGCTTAAGGAGCCTGTATTTGTGTGCAGTGACACTAATCTGGTAGATTACTGTCCGGACGGTCAGGGCGGAGTGTACTATATCATACGGAAGGACACAGGGAAGGATAGCGGGATCTGGCTGAAAAGATGCACTTCCGAAGGCGGGAAAGAAGATCTCTTTCTGCTGGACGAGTTTCTGGAGAAGGGAGGTTTTCTCTTTTCCCGGCGTCTGAGGGCGGATCCTGAGGGAACGATCTTTTTTTGTTCCGAATACGACTGCCTGCTTTTGGACGAAACAGGGCGTGAGTTGGGCAGATTTAACCGGAAAGAGGCTTCTGGAGAGCTGCCTGAGTGCGCCGGGCTGAAATCCGTGCTGGTGCATGGCTTTGACGAGACGGGAGAAAGCTTTTCCCTGTATGACCGGGAATCCGGGGAAGCCCGGAAAGTTACAGGGCTTCCGGATTCCGGCCATTATGTCTGTTCCGCTTCGGAGGAGGGAGATATGCTGATCAGTACGGATTCGGCTCTTTACGGCTGCAGCGACAGCGGGGAGACCAGGCTTCTCTGTACATGGACGGACTGGGGGATTGTGGGAGACGATGTGCTGGCTGTATATCGGAGCGGGGACGGACTGCATTGCCTGGCGGATGAAGAAGGGGTTTTAACGGATATTCTTTTTACGGGGGATGGGGAAAACGAACAGGAAGGCAGAAAGACAGAGGGGAATCAGACAGAGAAAAACAGGACAGAGAAGACTTGGCTGACTTTGGGCTGTTTTGGAGAGAATGTGTGGCTGAGGCGGGCTGTGGCCGGGTACAACAGGGAATCTGAAGGGAGGATTTCCATTGTGGATTACGGGACAGATGCCAGGGAGGCTGCGGAAAAGCTGGAGAAGGATATACGTGCCGGAAAGGGGCCGGATATTCTTGCTTTCAGAGGCTGTTCCGAGGCGGAGGAGAGGCTGACAAACGAGGGAATGCTGGAGGAGTTGACGCCTTATCTGGAGAGAGGCGGAGCGGTGGAGAAAGCGGATCTTGTGGAGCCGCTGTATGAGGCGCAGCTTCAGGAGGGGAAGCTCTATGGGATGCCTGTGACTTTTGGGATAGAGGCTATAATTACCAAGGAGAAATGGGCCGGTGAGGAAGGAAACTGGACCGCGGCAGAGTGCCTGGAGAGCATGGAAAGGGCGGAGACAGAGGCGGAATTCCTGGAATACGGCATGGACCGGCAGGAGTGGAAGGAGAAGCTGGAAGATTATGGCTGTGCCGAAGCTGACGCGGAGGCGCGGAATATATATCGGAAAATAGAAAATTATTTACCAAAAAACAGAGTCTACAATCCGGAAGAAACGGTCAGGAGGCAGGGGGGAATGTTCTGGGAGTCTGTGCTGATCAGCGATGTGGAAAGCTTCCTGTACCACGGTTCTGCCTGGGGAGAGGATGCGCGGTACACGGGATTTCCCGGAGCGGAGGGAAACGGTATGGCTCTGCGGCCCATAGACTGCTATGGAATCAATGCGAACAGCAGGGATAAGGAGCAGGCCTGGAAGTTTATCCAGCGGTATTTTACGGAAGAGGGGCGTAAATATACGGCTGAGGATTTGTTCTCTGCCCGCCGGGATGTATTGGATGAGCAGTTTCGGGCAGCTGAGGGGCATAATCCGGAAATGCCCGTTATTATCTATGTCGCAGGAGATGAGGTGGTAGAGGTGTATGGAGCCGTAAAGGAGGATATTGACGAGATAAAGGGAATGATGGGGTACTGATTATTCAACGCGGAAAAAGGGCTTGACGAACGCAGGCAAAAGCGCATATGATGTATAGAGAAAGCGCTGCGGGAAATCGGTTTCCGGACGGACGAGCACAGCGCTGACGAAAACAGAAACGGGACGCAAAAGCATGACAAATGATTTTTCCAGGGGGAAGGTCTGGCAGAATATTATCAGTCAGTCCATTCCCCTGATTCTGGCACAACTGGTACAGCTTCTATACAATGTGGTGGACCGCATTTACATCGGGCATCTGCCCGGAGCGGACAGCATGGCGCTGACGGGAATCGGACTTTCCTTTCCGCTGACGACTCTGATCGCGGCGTTTACCTGTCTTTTCGGCACAGGGGGAACGCCGCTCTTTTCCATTGCCAGAGGGGCGGGAGAGGAGAGGCGGGCGGAAAAGATTCTGGGGAATACTTTTTCCCTGCTTCTGGGCTCTTCTCTGATGATGTTTATCTTCTGCTATATGTTCCGCAGACCGATACTCTATCTGTTCGGCGCAGGCGATGCATCCTATGCTTATGCGGACGCCTATCTGCGGATCTATCTGTTCGGCACGGCCTTTACCATGCTCTCCACAGGGCTGAACGGCTTCATCAATGCGCAGGGGTTCCCAAGGACCGGGATGATGACTACGCTGATCGGCGCTGCGCTGAATTTGATTCTGGACCCGGTTTTTATCTTCGGGATGGAGATGGGAGTGGCGGGAGCGGCGCTGGCCACTGTGCTGAGTCAGCTGGTTTCCTGTATCTGGGTGTTGTGTTTTCTCACCGGGAAAAAAGTGCGGCTGCGTATCCGGCGGGAGAACCTGAGAGTAGAAGGGAAACTGGTCAGGGAGATTACGGCGCTGGGAATGGCCGGGTTTATCATGCAGGGAACCAACTGTCTGGTGCAGATTGTCTGCAATATCACCCTGAAGCGCTACGGGGGAGATTTATATGTGGGTATCATGACCGTTATCAATTCGGTGAGAGAGATTTTATCTCTGCCGGTAAGCGGGCTTACCAGCGGTTCTCAGCCGGTATTGGGGTACAATTACGGGGCCAGGCGGTATGACCGGGTGTGCCAGGGGATACGTTTTACCGCGTTTTTGGGGATTGGGTACACTTGTCTGGCCTGGCTGGCGGTGATCACCTGTCCCCGGCTGCTGCTGTCCATTTTTACGGAGGACGCTGCCATGCTGGAGGCGGGGACTGCTGCGCTGAAGCTGTATTTTTTCGGCTTTTTCTTTATGGCTTTCCAGTTTTCCGGCCAGTCTGCCTTTACCGCGCTGGGCTGTTCCAGAAGAGCCATCTTTTTTTCCCTGCTGCGAAAGGCGGTGATCGTGGCTCCGCTGACCCTGCTGCTGCCGGGAATGGGATTGGGCGTGGACGGGGTGTTCTGGGCGGAGCCGATCTCCAACTGCATAGGCGGACTTGCGTGTTTTATCACCATGTATTTAACACTGTATCGTAAATTAAAGAGGGGGACTGCAGAGTCGAGCCAATCTTCGGATGCTTAGAGAGGGAGACTGTGGAATTCAAGCATTCTTCCGACGATGAAACAGAATGAAAAGCTGCCGCATTTCTGCGGCATTTTTTGTGCGTACAGGCCCGTGCAGGGGAAATGCGCCGCCCAGGCGGCGCGGCGGAGAAAGCAGTTCCCCTACTCGATTCAATCATCCAGCTTTTTCTGGGCGGTGGACAGCATGAGCTTGATCCGGTTGAGCTGATTTACTTCGCTGGCGCCGGGATCATAGTCGATGGCTACGATATTGGACTGGGGATAGGCCTTGCGCAGAGCCTTAATGACTCCCTTTCCTACCACATGGTTGGGCAGGCATCCGAAAGGCTGCGTGCATACGATATTTGGTACATTATCATGGATTAATTCAACCATTTCTCCGGTCAAAAACCATCCTTCCCCTGTCTGATTGCCGATGGAGACAATGGGCTCCGCAAAGGAAACAGTCTCTCTGATGGGGGTGGGAGGCGTGAAATGGCGGCTCCGCTTAAATTCGCTGACTGCGCTTCCCCGGAGAACATGTTCCACGGCCCAGATTCCCAGGGCGGACAGGCGGGCTGTTTTTTTGCTGGTACCCAGGTGATCCGCTTTATAGATCTGGTTGTAAAAGCAGTACAGAATAAAATCAATCAAGTCCGGTACTACGACTTCCGCTCCTTCCGCCTCCAGCAGTTCTGCCAGGTGATTGTTGCCTGCAGGAGAGAATTTCACCAGAATTTCTCCCACGATGCCTACCCTGGGTTTTTTTATGTCGCGGAGGGGTATCCGGTCAAAATCACGGATAATTTTCCGACACAGGCTCCGGAATTTCAGCAGCTGTATATGCTTTCCGGAGAGGAAGGCCTGCGCCTCAGCCAGCCATTTCCGATGCATGGCATCCACGCTGCCCGGCTCTGCTTCGTAGGGGCGCATCCGGTATACGCAGCGCATGAAGATATCGCCGAATTCCGCAGCCATGGAGATACGGGCAATCAGATCCGCGCTCAGGCGGAAGCCCGGATTCGTCTCGATGCCGGCCAGGTTCAGAGAGATCACGGGAATCTGTTCCATGTCGGCTTTTTTCAGCGCCCGGCGGATAAAGCCCACATAGTTGGTAGCCCGACATCCGCCTCCGGTCTGTGTCATGATGATGGCCGTTTTGCTCAGGTCATATTTTCCGGACAGAAGAGCTTCCATGATTTGTCCTACCACCAGCAGAGACGGATAGCAGGCGTCATTGTTGACGTATTTCAATCCCACATCTACGGAATGACGATTGTCATTATCCAATACGACGAAATTATAGCCGCAGGCGTTGAAGGCCGGCTGCAGGAGCGTAAAGTGTATGGGCGACATCTGGGGGCAGATGATGGTGTAATTTTTGCGCATTTCCTCCGTAAAGGGCACTTTTTCGACGGCGGAGGAACGGACCGTATAGTTCTGCTGTATCTTTTCCCGTATCTTGATCGCCGACAGCAGAGAGCGCACCCGGATTCTGGCAGCGCCCAGATTATTTACCTCGTCAATTTTCAGACAGGTATAAATCTTTCCCGATCCGGACAAAATATCATTGACCTGGTCCGTTGTGACTGCATCCAGACCGCAGCCGAAGGAATTCAGCTGGATCAAATCCAGGTTCTTCTGGCTTCTGACATAGCTTGCGGCGGCATAAAGCCGGGAATGGTACATCCACTGATCGGATACGATCAGCGGCCGTTCCGGACAGCCCAGGTGGGAGACGGAATCTTCAGTCAATACGGCTATGCCGAAGGAAGTGATCAGCTCCGGAATGCCGTGGTTGATTTCCGGGTCTATATGGTAGGGGCGCCCGGCCAGCACGATGCCGCGCTTTCCGTTTTTCTCCATGTAGGCGAGGACATCCTCCCCCTTCTTTCGAATGTCATTGCGGGCATTGCCCAGCTCCGTCCAGCCTGCGGCAGCCGCTGCCCTCACTTCTCCCGGGGGAAGCTCAGCGAACTCCTCAAGCAGAGCCTGGGTCACGGTGTTCAGATCCCGGAAGGACATGAAGGGATTGCGCAGCTTTTTCTGGCCGCTGCTGATTTCCTCTATGTTGTTTTTAATATTTTCGGAATAAGAGGTTACAATGGGGCAGTTGTAGTGGTTGTTTGCGCCCGCCACTTCGTCCCGCTCGTAAAACAGGGCGGGATAGAAGAGGAAATCCACGTTTTTCTTAATCAGCCACATCACATGTCCATGGGCCAGCTTGGCCGGATAACACTCCGATTCGCTGGGGATGGATTCAATGCCCAGCTCGTAAATTTTCCGGTTGGAACTGGGAGACAGAATTACCCGGTATCCGAGTCTGGTAAAAAACGTATGCCAGAAGGGATAATTTTCATACATATTCAGCACTCTGGGAATGCCTACTGTTCCCCTGGGGGCATTGTCCGCATCCAGGGACGGATAGGAAAAGAGCCTCCGCAGCTTATATTCATATAAATTCGGTACATTGTGGGCGTTTTTCTGGCCGCCGATTCCCCTTTCGCAGCGATTGCCGGAAATATATTGACGCCCGCCCGAAAATTTATTGATGGTTAAACGGCAGCTGTTTGTACAGCCTCTGCACTTGGCCATACTGGTCTCATAGCTTAGGGCGCAGAGCTTTTCGTAGGAGAGCATGGAAGTGGCATAGCCGTCCTCGTAGTTTTCTCTGGCGATGAGGGCCGCTCCGAAGGCGCCCATTATGCCTGCGATATCCGGACGGATGGCTTCGCAGCCCGCGATTTTCTCAAAGCTCCGCAGCACCGCGTCATTGTAAAAAGTACCGCCCTGCACTACAATCTGCCGGCCCAGCTCCGAGGCATCCGAGACCTTGATTACCTTAAACAGGGCATTCTTGATCACGGAATAGGCCAGTCCCGCGGAGATATCGGCTACGCTGGCGCCTTCCTTCTGGGCCTGCTTTACCCGGGAATTCATGAATACGGTACAGCGGGTGCCCAAGTCAATGGGATGTTCGGCGAAAACAGCCGCGGTGGAAAAATCTTCCACGCTGTAATTTAAGGATTTGGCGAAGGTTTCAATAAAAGATCCGCATCCGGAGGAGCAGGCTTCGTTCAGCAGTACGCTGTCCACGGTGTGATCTTTGATCTTTATACATTTCATGTCCTGTCCGCCGATATCCAGGATGCAGTCTACATCAGGATTGAAAAAGGCCGCGGCATGGTAGTGAGCTACAGTCTCCACTTCGCCGTCGTCCAGAAGGAAGGCGGCTTTCATCAGGGCTTCCCCGTAGCCGGTGGAGCAGGAGCGGACAATGCGCACACCCTGGGGCAGCCGTTCATGGATTTCCTTTAAGGACCGGATGGCGGTGCTTAAAGGGCTGCCGTCATTATTGGCGTAAAAGGAGTAGAGCAGGGAGCCGTCCTCCCCGATGAGCGCCACCTTTGTGGTGGTGGAGCCTGCGTCTATGCCAAGGAAGGCATTTCCCTGATAGGAGGCAAGGTCTGCGGAGCTGACCCGGCTGCGTCCGTGACGTTCGCGGAAAGCATCGTAGGCGGCCTGGCTGTCAAAGAGCGGCTCCATGCGTTCCACCTCGAATTCCATCTTGATTTCCGCGGAAAGTCTGTGAATCATCTCATCCATGGTACAGAAATTCTCTTCCTTTGCGTTCAGGGCTGAGCCGATGGCGGCAAAGAGATGGGAGTTGTCTGTATTCATGACATGTTTGTCATCTAATTTCAGGGTCCTGATAAACGCGGCTTTCAGCTCGGACAGAAAATGAAGCGGGCCGCCCAGGAAGGATACATAGCCGCGGATAGGTTTGCCGCAGGCCAGGCCGGATATGGTCTGGTTGACCACGGCCTGGAAAATGGAGGCGGCCAGGTCTTCCTTGGTGGCGCCTTCGTTGATCAGGGGCTGAATATCGGTCTTGGCGAAGACACCGCACCTGGCCGCTATGGAATAAAGGGAACTGTAGCCCTTTGCGTATTCGTTTAAGCCGGAAGCATCCGTCTGAAGGAGAGAGGCCATCTGGTCAATGAAGGAGCCGGTGCCCCCCGCGCAGATTCCGTTCATGCGCTGTTCCACGTTGCCGCCTTCAAAGTAAATGATTTTGGCGTCCTCGCCTCCCAGCTCGATAGCCACGTCGGTTTTGGGAGCCAGCTCCATCAGGGCCGCGGCCACGGCGATGACCTCCTGGGTAAAAGGGACGTTCAGACAGCCGGCAAGCGTCAGCCCGCCGGACCCGGTTATCATGGGGTGCAGCGTCAGGTTTCCCAGCTGCCTGCGGGCCTTTGTCAGCAGACCGGAAAGCGTCTCCCGAATATTGGCGTAGTGGCGTTCGTAATCGGCGAACAGAATATGATGTTCCTCGTCCAAAATTGCAATCTTGACGGTGGTAGAGCCGATATCTATGCCGCATGCGGCATTGACACCAGCGGCAGTGTTGCCGGCCCGGTTATCAGGCAGAACGTTTTCTGTTTCCGCATCGTCAATTATTGCGCTATTGTTTGCTGTTTCCATTCAGATCATCCTTTCTGCAAACGGTACTTTCGACATATCAAGACATTCTAGGACATTATAGTACAAGAAACCGCAAATTGCAAATACCAAAAGCTGTGAAAAATTTATTAAAATTAAGATATTTATATAAAAAAAGAAAAAGGCAGGTTTACTTATGGTGTTGGTAATGATAAAATACTAATATTGTTCCATATGGGTAATTCGGTTTATTACTTTAATCTATTCACGGTGACGGGATGCTATTCTTACCGCAGGGAGCAGAGGGCATATTTCGGCGTCGGAAGAGGAGGATGGTGGTTATGAGCAATTTTGAAAAAAGGTTCGGAAAGTATGCCGTCAGGAATTTGTCCCTGGCGCTGATTCTGTGCTATGTAGTGGGGTATATTATACAGATGATCAACGGCAGTTTTCTGGGATATCTGACGCTGAATCCTTACGAGATACTGCATGGGCAGATCTGGAGGGTATTTACCTGGCTGATCATTCCGCCGTCCTCGCTGGATCCCTTTACGATTATTATGCTGCTGTTCTACTATAATATAGGAACCAGTCTGGAACGCACATGGGGGACTTACCGCTATAATGTTTATCTGCTGTCGGGGATGAGCTTCACCGTGATCGGCAGTTTTATCTGGCTGGCGATCCAGTATTTTACGGGAGGAGCAGCCCTTAATCTGGAGTACGTCTCGGCCATAGCCTCTCTGTATTTCAGTACTTATTACATTAATATGTCCATTTTTCTGGCGTTTGCGGCTACTTTTCCGGACGTGCAGGTTCTGCTGATGTTTATCGTTCCGGTGAAGGTGAAGTGGCTGGGGATTCTGTACGGGCTGGTGCTGGTATATGATTTCCTTTTCGCAGGCAATCTGGTGACCAGGATTGCCATAGCCTCCTCCCTGCTGAGCTTCCTGATTTTCTTCGTCACGTCCAGAAGCCATATTCATATGACACCCAGACAGATGAAGCGGAGGGTGGAGTTTAAACAGGATATCAGGCGCAATTCCAGAGTGACAAAGCATAAGTGCGCGATCTGCGGTCAGACGGAGGACGACGATCCCACGCTGGAATTTCGATTCTGCTCCAAATGCAACGGTAATTATGAGTATTGTCAGCAGCATTTGTTTACCCATACCCATGTGCAGTGATTTTCGCTGCCGTTCAGGGCTTTGGTTTTCGGCAGAGATACTGCCGAATCGGGAGGGATAAGGATGATAGACGGAGAAAAAGCCTTTGCGGAAGGGCTGGGGCGTCTGCGGCGGAGAGCAAAGGCCCAGGGCAACAGCATAACAGGGGAACAGGTGCGGGAGGAGTTTTCCGCGCTGCAGTTGAATGAGGCTCAGCTGCAGATGGTTTTTGACTATTTGGAAAAGCATGGTGTGGGAATAGGACGGCCGGGAGAACCGGATGCAGGCCTGACAGTGGGGGAGCGGGATTATCTGCAGCAGTATCTGGACGAGCTTGCGGCACTGCCCGGCTGCGGACAGAAAGAGAAGGAGAACTGTATTCTGTCCGCCGGGGCGGGAGACAGGGAGGCGTGCAGACGTCTGACGGAAATCTACCTGAAGGATGTGGCGGACATAGCCAGGCTTTACGTGGGGCAGGGCGTTCCTCTGGAGGACCTGGTGGGGGAGGGAAACGTGGCTCTTGCCGTGGGCATCGGGGAGCTGGGAGACATGCCCGCAGGTGCGGACCCTTCCGAGACGGAGGGGGAGCTGGTCAGAAAGGTGATGGATGCCATGGAAGAACTGATCCGGGAGAATGCAGATAAGAAAAGAACGGATAAACGTATAGAGGACAGGGTGAACCGGGTGGCTGACTGCGCCGGAAGGCTGGCGGAGGAGTATCACAGAAAAGTGACGCCGGAAGAGCTGGTTCAGGAGACCGGGCTGAGTATGGAAGACGTGCTTTCCGCCATAAGGATGAGCGGCTGCAAGATAGAGGATATAGAATATGCAAAAGACGGTATATGAGGACTATAAATACTGTATACAGGATACGGGCCGCCTCTATGTGGGCTGCAAATATACCTTCAGAGAGCTGCTGGAGGAAGAAGAGATCCTGTTTAAGTTCAGGCTGGTGATGAGACAGCATATCATGCCGGAGGCGGATTTGGAGGATACTCTGGAGAGTCATCTTTACTATCTGGATCCGGAGAGTTTCCTGGTAAGGATTTACAGGCAGATGAAAGCAAAGGTCAGGGTGAGCGTTCTGGAGGAGAAAAAGTCCGGTTTTCGGAAGGCGCCCGGTGCGGCCAGGAAGTATGTGACAAAGCAGTTCACCGTGGAGGAACTGGCAGGCGTATCCCCTGCGGAAAAGGAAAGGAAGGGCTATGTGATACAGGAGCTGTCTGTCAGCAAGCTGGCGCTGGCGGCTCTGTAAGGCAATATAAAGTGGAGAGGAGAATATAGTAATGAAGGTAGAAGAACTGGCAGCCTATGAGGTCATTGAGAAGAGGGAAGTTGCGGATATCAACAGCGTGACCTATCTGTGCAGGCATAAAAAGACGGGCGCAAGGGTGGCGCTGGTATCCAATGACGATGAGAACAAGGTATTCTGCATCGGTTTCCGTACGACGCCCAAAGATTCCACGGGAGTGGCCCATATTCTGGAGCATTCCGTGCTCTGCGGGTCAAAGGCATTTCCCATCAAGGACCCTTTTATTGAGCTGGCAAAGGGTTCGCTGAATACTTTTTTGAATGCCATGACATATCCGGACCGCACTCTGTATCCTGTGGCAAGCTGTAATGACAAGGATTTTCAGAACCTGGTGCATGTGTATCTGGACGCGGTATTTTATCCGAATATCTATGAAAACGAGGCGATTTTCAGACAGGAGGGATGGCATTACGAGCTGGACGAGGCGGGGGAACTTACCTATAACGGCGTAGTCTATAATGAGATGAAAGGCGCTTTTTCCTCGCCGGAGGGTGTGCTGTACCGGGAGATTACCACGGCGCTGTATCCGCATACTACCTATGGCTGGGAATCCGGGGGAGATCCGGAGGCGATTCCGGAACTGAGCTATGAACAGTTTCTGGATTTCCACAGAACCTACTATCATCCCTCCAACAGCTATATCTATCTTTACGGCAATATGGATATGGCGGAGAAGCTGCGTTTCATTGACGAGCAGTATCTCTCTGCTTTCGACGCCCTGGAAGTGGATTCTCACGTAGCTTCGGAGCCGGCCTTTACCGAGCCTGTGCGCCGGTTCCGGGAGTATGCCGTCAGTGAGGGGGAAAATGCGGACGAAAATACTTATCTGGCCTGGAACCTGTCTGTGGGAGATACGCTTGACAGGGAGCTTTATGTGGCGTTCCAGGTACTGGATTTTGCGCTCTGTACCGTGCCGGGTGCTCCGCTGAAGAAAGCGCTCATTGAGAAGGGAATCGGCAAGGATGTATTCAGCATATATGACAACGATATCAAACAGCCCTATTTCAGCATAGTGGCAAAGGGAACTTCCGTGAGCAGGGAGACGGAGTTCAAGGATACCGTCAGGACCGTGCTGGAGGGAATCGTGCGGGACGGCTTTGACAAAAAGGCGCTGCTGGCTGCCATCAATCATTATGAATTCAGATACAGAGAGGCTGATTTCGGCAGTTTTCCCAAGGGGCTGATGTACGGACTTCAGATTATGGGAAGCTGGACTTATGACGACAGTAAGCCTTTTATCCACATCGAGGCGAACGAAACCTATGCCGGACTTCGGGCAAAGGTGGAAGAAGGATATTTTGAAAAGCTGGTGGAGAAATATCTGCTGAACAATCCGCACGAGGCCATGGTGATTCTTCAGCCCAAGGAGGGACTGGCCGCAGAGCGGGAGACTGCGCTGAAGAAGGCTCTGGCGGAGAAGAAAGAGCATATGTCCGAGGCGCAGCTGGCGGAAATCCGCAGCATGATGGATGCGCTGAACGATTTCCGGGAGAATGAGGACACTGCGGAGAATCTGGCGAAGATTCCCCTTCTGAACAGGGAAGACATGAAGCGGGAAGCAGCGCCTCTGTTTAATGAGGAGAGAACCCTGGCGGGGATTCCGGCTCTGTACCATGATGTATTCACCAACGGTATAGGATATCTGCGGCTGATGTTTCGGGTGAAAGATGTGCCGGAGGAGTATTTCCCGTATATCGGTATTCTGCAGAATGTTTTCTGCCATGTGGACACGGAGCATTACTCTTATGGGGAGCTGAGCAACGAGATCAATCTGAATACCGGCGAGATTGTTGTGTCCTGTAATAATTACGCGGATGTCTCCAATCCGGACAGCTGTACAGTGACGCTGGAAGTGAGCACAAAGGCGCTGTATGACCGGCTGGACAAGGCGCTGGAACTGATGGAGGAGCTGATTCTGCACAGCGACTTCCGGAATACGAAGCGGCTGCGGGAGATCCTGGCGGAGAATAATTCCAGGTGCCAGGAATATATGCTGAGTGCGGGAAACAGTGTGGCCATTTTGCGGGCGCTTTCCTACGGCGATGCCAAATATAAAGTAAACGACGATTTGATGGGAATGGGGCAGTACCGCCTGACTTCGGCATTGGAGAAATCTTTTGACGAGAAAAAGGAACTTTTGACGGAGAAGCTGGAAGGGCTGTGCAGGATGATCTTCCGGCCGGAGAACCTGATGGTGGATTTCACCGGGGACAGGCAGGTATTCGAAGGCCTGGAAGGCGCTGTGGACAGACTGCAGGGCAGGCTTTATACCTGTGAGACGGCCAGAGGAAACTATGTGCCTGAGGTGTCTAAGAAGAATGAAGGATTCATGACCTCCGGACAGGTACAGTATGTGTGCCGTGCAGGAAATTTCCTGAAAAAGGGATTGCCCTACAGGGGGGCGCTGAAAGTGCTGAGCGTGATGATGGGATACGAATATCTCTGGACGAATATACGGGTCAAGGGAGGCGCCTACGGCTGCATGTGCGGTTTCGGCAGGCTGGGGGATTGCTTCTTTGTCTCCTACCGCGATCCGAATCTGGGACAGACCATAGACGTCTATGAGGGAGCGGCGGATTTTGTGGAGAAATATGAGGCCAGCGAGCGGACCATGACGCAGTATATTATCGGAACCTTCAGTCAGCTGGACGTTCCTCTGACGGCTGCCGGCAAGGGAAGACGTTCCCGGGATGCATATATGCGCGGCATTACCTACGATATGATCCAGAAGGAGAGGGACGAGGTGATGGATGCAAAGCCTGAGGATATCCGTAGCCTGTCGGCCTATATCAGGGCTTTTATGGAAGACGACTGCCTCTGCGTTGTGGGAAATGAACAAAAAATTAAGGCCGAAGCCGACAAATTCATGAAAATAGAGAATCTGTTTTAATCTTTTACGGGACATTTTTCAGCTGGAGAAATGTCCCGGCTTTATTTGTCTTATTTGCTTTTTTCCGCCGAAGATGTTATGATTAGGAAAAACTTCCGTTATGGCCGGGGAGCGGGCCTGAAGGGAAGGTGTGATGCAGACCCCAGAGGGGCAGGAGGAATATGGAAAATAAAGCGTTTAAATCGGGATTTGTCACGTTGATCGGCAGGCCGAATGTGGGAAAATCTACCTTGATGAATCAGTTGATCGGGCAGAAAATAGCGATTACCTCTGCAAAACCGCAGACTACCCGAAACAGAATCCGCACTGTGCTGACCATGGAGGAGGGCCAGATTGTATTTTGGGATACGCCCGGTATCCACAGAGCCAAAAACAGACTGGGGAATTATATGGTAAACGCGGCGGAGCATACGCTGCAGGAGGCGGATGTGGTCTTGTGGCTGGTGGAGCCTGCCAATTACATCGGGGCAGGCGAGCGGGCAATCATTGAAGAACTGAAGAAGGTGAAGATCCCTGTGATTCTGGTGATCAATAAAACGGATACGGTAAAACGGGACGCCATTCTGTCCTTTATCGAAACCTACCGCAGGGAGCTGGACTTTTCGGAGATTGTGCCCGTGTCGGCCCTTACGGGGGACAATACGGACGAGCTGGTGAAGTGTATTTTTCAGTATCTGCCTCAGGGGCCGGCCTTTTTTGACGAGGATACCGTCACTGATCAGCCCATGCGGGAGATTGTGGCGGAATTGATCAGGGAGAAGGCTCTCCGCCTGTTGGAGGAGGAGGTTCCCCACGGCATTGCCGTCAGCGTGGAGAGCATGGAAGAAGAGGGGAAAATCTGTCATATCGAGGCATCCATTGTCTGCGAGAGAGATTCCCACAAGGGGATCATCATTGGAAAGGGCGGTCAGATGCTGAAAAAGATCGGCACCGGGGCGCGTCGGGACATCGAAGAGATGATGGAGAGACAGGTGAATCTGAAACTTTTTGTGAAGGTCAGGAAGGACTGGAGAGACAGCGATTATCTGCTGAAAAATTTCGGGTATAATCCGAAAGATATTTCCAGCTGATGAAAATGCGAATAGAATAGCCGAAAGTGCAGACGCTAACCATATCTTTATGGTACGGAGGATGCGAAAATGGATGAGAAATACTGGAAGCAATTCGTGAGCAGCGGCAGGATTGAGGATTATCTGACCTTTGTATCCAGCCAGAAAGAAGGTACGGACACAGCCGGGCGGACGGGGGAAGAGGTTCATGCAGGAATCGGTAACGGTGACAGGAATTATATTGAAACAGCTCCCTGTGGGGGAGTACGACAGACATATCAGCCTTTTGACTAAGGAAAGGGGCAGAATATCCGCTTTTGCCAGAGGAGCCAGAAAGCCGGGAAGCCGCCTGACGGCTGCCACAAATCCCTTTGTTTTCGGGGATTTCCGGCTCTATGAGGGCAGGAATTCCTATACGCTGACAGAGGCGGATGTTCGAAATTATTTCGAGGGATTGCGGACGGACTACATCGGGGCCTGTTACGGCATGTATTTTGCGGAGGTGGCGGAGTATTATACCCGGGAGAACAATGACGAGAAGGAGATGCTGAAATTATTATACCAGTCGCTGCGGGCGCTGGGGGTTCCTTCTCTCCGGAATTCCCTTGTGCGCTGCATTTTTGAGTGCAGGGCCATGGCGGTGAACGGAGAATTTCCCGCGGACTTTTCAGCAACGCCGTTTCTGCCCGGGGACGGAGAGTTAGACGAGTCCACAGTCTATGCTCTTCGGTACATAGTGTCCAGTCCGGTGGAAAAGCTCTATACGTTTACCGTGACGGACAGGGTACTGGGAGAGCTGACGGATGTGGCCGCGCGATATATGAAGCATTTTGTGGGCAGAAATTTTAAAAGTCTTGAAGTTCTGCAAACTCTGTGTTGAAAAAACGAATAGTTTTTGATACAATAACTAGAGGTTTTTGCGGCGGCACAGCGGAAGGGCCGAAAAAATAGAGAAGAAGGGTAAAATAATGAGAAGATATGGAAGGCTGGCGGTGCTGCTTTGCGCCCTGTTTCTGGGAGGCTGCGGAGGAGCGAAGGTGCCTGACGTGGTGGAGGTTCCCACGGTTTCTGTGGACAAGGACGGTATAATAACGGTCTGGCAGATAGGAGAATTCGACAAAGCGTATTATAATCTGGCGGAATTAAGTGCCATGGCAGAGAGTGAAGCAGCGCAGTACAATGCGGAAAAGGGCCGGGAAGGGGCTGTTGCCCTGGAGAAGGCGGAGGCGCTGGACGCAGGAAAGGTTATGGTGGTCTATCGCTTTGACGGTTGGGAGAGCTGTTCTGACTTCGGTGAGGAGAAGCTGTTTTTCGGAACCGTGCAGGAGGCGGCTGAGAACGGTTTCGATACAGATATTGCCATGAAGAGCGTGAAGGACGGGGCGGCTCTGTCGGGGGAACTGCTTCAGGAGACAGGCAAACTGGTGGTGACCGGGATGAAGGCGGACATTTACTGTTCCGGCAAGGTGGCTTATATCAGCGAGGGGGCCTCTGTGAACGGGGACGGGAGCATAAAGCCTTCCGGGGAGACGGAACTGACTTATATTCTGCTGAAATAAAAATCGGACGAAATCAGTAATCTATAATGAAAAGGGAGATTGTGTATGGAAAAGACGATGGAGAAAATTGTGGCGCTGGCAAAGGCGAGAGGCTTTATTTATCCGGGTTCGGAGATCTACGGCGGCCTTGCCAATACCTGGGACTACGGGAATCTGGGCGTAGAGCTGAAAAATAATGTGAAGAGGGCCTGGTGGCAGAAATTTATTCAGGAGAATCCTTATAACGTGGGGGTGGACTGCGCTATCCTGATGAATCCTCAGACCTGGGTGGCCAGCGGGCATTTGGGCGGTTTTTCCGATCCGCTGATGGACTGCAGGGAGTGTCATGAGCGTTTTCGCGCGGATCAGCTGATTGAGAATTACTGCGCGGAGAAGGGGATACAGCTGGAGGAGAGCGTGGATTCCTGGAGTCAGGAGAAGATGAAGGCTTTTGTGGACGAGAAGGGAATTCCCTGCCCCAGCTGCGGAAAGCACAGTTTTACGGATATCAGGCAGTTTAATTTGATGTTCAAGACATTCCAGGGGGTTACGGAAGATGCCAAGAGCGTGGTATATCTCCGGCCCGAGACTGCACAGGGAATCTTTGTCAACTTCAAAAACGTTCAGCGGACCTCCAGGAAAAAGATTCCTTTCGGCATCGGTCAGATCGGCAAGTCTTTCCGCAACGAGATTACGCCGGGCAACTTTACTTTCCGTACCCGGGAGTTCGAGCAGATGGAGCTGGAATTTTTCTGTGAACCCGGAACGGACATGGAATGGTTCCGGTACTGGAGAGGTTTCTGCCGGGATTGGCTGATTTCGCTGGGGATGAAGGAAGACGAGATGCGGCTCAGGGATCACAGTCCGGAGGAGCTGAGCTTCTACAGCAAGGGAACCACGGACATTGAGTTCCTGTTTCCCTTCGGCTGGGGCGAGCTGTGGGGCATTGCCGACAGGACGGACTATGACCTGAGCCAGCATGCGAATACATCCGGCGAGGATCTGACTTATTTCGACGACGAGAAGAAAGAGAAGTACATACCTTATGTGGTAGAGCCGTCCCTGGGCGCGGACAGAGTAGTGCTGGCTTTTCTGTGCGCGGCTTACGACGAGGAGGAACTTGAGGGAGGGGATATGCGTACCGTTCTTCATTTTCATCCTGCGCTGGCTCCCGTGAAAATCGGTGTGCTGCCTCTGTCCAAGAAGCTGGCTCCGGGGGCGGAAGAAATATTCGCCCGGCTGTCGAAGAAGTATAACTGCGAATATGACGACAGGGGCAACATCGGCAAGCGCTATCGTCGTCAGGATGAAATAGGCACCCCTTTCTGCGTAACCTATGACTTTGAATCCGAGACGGACGGCTGCGTGACGGTTCGGTTCAGGGATTCCATGGAGCAGGAGAGAGTGGAAATCAGTAAACTTGAAGAGTATTTCGCGGATAAATTTCTGTTTTAACATAAACAGCATTGGCTTAACATATGCGGCGGTTCTGGTCCGGGAAGAGACGGAGAGCAGGGGGAATTCTTCTGCTCTCTTTTCGTAACAGTTCAGACAGGGCGCTGAACTGTTACCTCTTTTCGCTTTATGCGCAGGTCAGTGCGCAAAGTGCGGCGGACAAGTCCGGATATCTGTGGGGAAGGTTGGAATAAGGATGAATCAGGCAGAGGCATTTCTGGTATTGAATATTGAGATAACAAAGGATGAGAAGACGATTAAAAACGCGTACAGGGAGCGTCTCGGAGTGACGAACCCGGAAGATGACCCGGAGGGGTTTAAGCGGCTTCGGAAGGCATATGACGTGGCCTGCCGGTATGCCCGGGAAGAGGAACAAGAGGAGGGAGAGCGTCCCAGAGATACTTCGCCCTCCGGTCTGTGGCTGGAACGGGTGGCAGAGGTGTACCGCAATATGCGAACAAGAAGGGACACGGAGATGTGGCGGGGGCTTTTCGAGGAGGATATTTTCTTTTCTCTTGAGGAAGAGGAGAACTGCCGCCTGAAGATGCTGGGATTTTTGATGGAGCATTACCGCCTGCCTACGGAGGTGTGGAAACTGATTGATCAGAAACTCTCCATTGTGGCAGACACCAAGGGACTGCGGGAGAAACTGCCGGCAAATTTTCTGCATTATCTTGTCAGCAGATGCGAACGGGGAGAAGATTTGAATTTCTCTCAGTTTGAGGGGGCTGAGGAGGCGGATTACGATCAGTATCTGGACTATTATGACCGCTGTTGGCAGGCTCTGCAGGAAAATCGCCTGGAAGAGGCGGAGCAATGTGTCCGGAGCGCGGACGGGCTGGGGATAAAGCATCCGGTAATGGAGATCAGCAGGGCCAATGTACTGGTGAGGCAGGGCCGTGTGGGGGAAGCTGTGGCTCTGATGGAGGAACAAAATGCCCGGTATCCGAAAGATACCATGATCTGCTATAATTTTGCCGAGATTCTGTGGAATCTGGGCAGAACGGACAGGGATGGGCAGGATACGGAGGAGAAGGCCGAATATAGAAAGAGATGCGCGGAGTTCTGTCTGGAATTGAAGGCGGAAAACGACAGTCACTATATGGCGAATCTGCGGCTGAGCGACTGGTATTATGAACAGAAGCAGTACAGGCAGGCAAAAAAATGCGCGGAAAAGGTGCTGGCAGCCGGCAGTGACGATGTTTTTCTGGGCGTGCTGGTGAAGATCAACAAAGAGATCGAAAAGGAGCTGGAGGCGAAATACAGGGAGACCTCCGGCTGGGAGCCTTTGCTGGAACTTTGCTGGTGCTATCTGCAGGACGGGAAGATCTGTCAGGGGATCGGAATGGCCAGGAAACTGGAGGGGATTCTGCCCCGGGAGAAGACCGCTGAGTATAAGGGGCTTCTGGCAAAACTGTATGTGGAGCAGGCTGAGTACGAGGATTCCGTGGCCATGACTAAGGAGTGGGAACGGGCCCTGGAGGAGAAGATCGGGCAGGAGAACGATACGGAGTCCGGGGAGGAGAAAAAGGACAGGGATCGGCTTCGTCAGGCGCATCTGATTCGAATGCAGTGTTATCACAACCTGGGGTTCAAGGATAAGGAATATTTTTCCCTCGCTCTCAGGGAGGCCGATCATGTTTTGACAGGCAGTGTAAGGGATGCGGGGATCCTGTTGGAGATCGCCCAGATATACCTTGAGATGGAGGAATATGAGAAGAGCCTGGAGACGGCTCAGAAGCTGGTGGACGAATACCAGATCTTTGCCGCCTATGCGTCCTCCATGGAGGTATACCGGAGACTGCTGGACGCTTCGGGCGTTGTGCGCATGGCCGGACAGTCCCTGCGGTACTTCCCGAACTTTTCCAAGGCTTATGAATATCTGGCAAAAGTGTATCTGGATTTAGACCGCAAAGAGGAACTGGAAAAGGTGCTGGAGGACGCAAAAAAGAATGGGGTAAAGAGCGCGATTTTGGAGGCCTATGCTTTTCAGATGAGCCATGAACCCATAGAAACCGGCGTTCTCAACGGCAAGTTAAAGGAGTTCAGGAAGGAATATCTGGGGCCTGTAGAAGAAGGGGAGTTGGATTTCTACGAAAAGGGTCTGCCGGTGGTGACAGAATATCTGTACTATTATCCCGATGATTTTATGTTGGTTGAACGTGCAATTTTTCACAGGGCCGCCCATCACTACGAAGAGGCTCTGCAGGATTTTGAGAAGGCGCTTTACGTGAATCCGGTGAATCCCTATGCGCTGAACGGGTTAAGCTTTGTGTACAAATACAGAGGAGATTACGAGAGGGCGCTCTTTTTTATCAAAAAGGCCATTCTCTACATGGACAGAGACATGTCGGCGATTATATACACGGACATGGGCAATCTTTATGCTCTGCTGGGGGACAACGAGATGGCGCTGGAAGCCTACAAACAGTATGAATGTCTGGCAGGCGTAGTCAGAAGCAGCTGGTTCGGAGATAATCTGGCAGAACTTCATCTGCGCGTTGGGCAGACGGAGGAAGCGGAAGCTGTTTGTGAACGTTTTTACAAAAGGGATAAGTGGGGGCGCTATGAGAATCTGGTCAAACTGTACAATGCTGCCGGGCAGAAGGAGAAAGCCCGCCGGACGCTTGACCAGTGGGGAACAGAGCTTCGTCTGGACTGGCTGAAATACAACTGGAAGACCATGCTTAAATTCCTGTCTCCGGCTGCGGTACAGGTCGGAGACGCGGTCAGCTATCCGCTGTATTATCACAGCTGCGGCTGGACGGAACTTTTGTTCGGGAACGCGGGAGCCGCCCTGAGGGCTTTCGATAAAATGTTCCGCAGCGGGCTGGATGAACATACCATGGAGGGAAAAATCGCTGATGCCGTGTTTGCCTGCATTCTCTGCGGAGACGACAGACGGGGAAGAAAATATGCGAAAAAGCTGCAGGAGTGGCTTGCGCGGGAGCAATCTGCCGGCAGGAACGATTATTTCAACCGGGATAAGGCGCATCTGCAGATGGAATTTCTGGCCGCTTATTACACGGAAACCACGGAGAAGCTGGAGGAGATACTGGGCAGAGAGGAGCGCTGTGAAATCTGTCATGCCTGTACCTGTCCGCTGTGTAAGGAGATGGAGGGTGCGCGGCTTTTGTTTCTGCTCCGGGCAGGACGGAGAACCCAGGCGAAGGAGAGACTGCGCCGCAATCTGGAGATACAGCCCTGGGACGAATATATGCTGGCGGTGAAACATGTGGTTTTCGGTGATACATTATAAAATGGCAGTTACTGTGAACGGAATGAACAGTAACAAATGGTAATGGAGAAAGCTTGTGTTTGGCGGAAATAGCTTGTCACGGAATTCCGTGTTTGCTATAATGGATTAAGCGGAATCGCGCAGGTTATCGTCCGCAGGCGGTGCCGGGAGTTAAAGTTAAAGGAGGAGACGCGTGATGTTGGATATTTTATTTGTGACGGATTTTGTGTGCCCTTATTGCCTGGTGGCGAAGGCGGCGCTGGAGGAGGCGCTGAAGGAGACGGGAATCCAGGCGGAGATTCGGATACAGCCTCTGGAGCTGACACCTGAGACAAAGGAGAGGGTGGATGTGTGCCATGACGAAAACCGCAGGCAGCGCTATAAGGTTTTGGTGGAGCCGGCAAAGGCGCTGGGGCTGGATATGAAGCTGCCGCCTGCAGTCTGTCCGCGCCCGTACACTCGTCTGGCCTTTGAGGGGATGTATTTTGCGGAAGAGAACGGACGTGGCGGCGAATATTCGGATTTGGCATATCGCGCTTATTTTGAGGAAGAGCTGGACATCGGGGAAATGGAGGTTCTTCGGGGAATAGCGGTAAGGGCAGGTCTTGACGGGGAGGCGTTTTGCCGGGCGCTGGAGGAAGGCGTCTATAAACAGCGGGTGAAAGACGCGGTGCAGTACTCCCGGGAGGAGCTGAAGGTAACGGGAGTTCCTTCTATTTATATCAACGGACAGATAATTTCCATAGAGACTTACACAAAGGAGGAGATGATCCGAATACTGCAGGAGGGTCAGGAAGAGGCCGGGAAAGGAACATGCTGCAGCATTGACGGATGCGGTTGAATTAATAATTTTTGCCAATCATAAATTTTCCGTGAATATTGCGGCCGGTTGTGGTATACTGGAACAGTCCGGGCAGCAGGCGCCGCGGAATGAGCGGGCAGTTTGCCGGGCGGTATAGAGACTGCCGTATCCGGACGACATGGAGGTCAGGATGATAGTAGGAATTGACTTAGGTACGACTAACAGCTTAATCGCGTATTTTACGGAGGAAGGTCCGAAAATTATTCCCAACAGACTGGGGAAAAACCTCACCCCCTCGGTGGTCAGCGTAGACGGCGAGGGGAATGTATATGTGGGAGAGACTGCCAGAGAAAGGATGAGCCTTTATCCGGATACCGTGGCGCAGACTTTTAAGCGGAGCATGGGCACGGAGCGGGACTATCTGCTGAGCGGGAAGCATTTTAAACCGGAAGAACTGTCCAGTCTGGTGCTCCGCGCCCTGAAGGAGGACGCGGAGAGTTTTCTGGGCGAGGAAGTGACAGAGGCGGTGATCAGCGTTCCGGCCTATTTTGACGATAACAGGAGGAAGGCCACAAAGCGCGCGGGAGAGCTGGCGGGCCTGAAGGTGGAACGCATGATTTCCGAACCCACTGCCGCCGCCGTCGCCTACGGACTGTACGATAAGGAACAGGATACCCGTTTTCTTGTGTTTGACCTGGGAGGCGGCACTTTTGACGTGTCTATTTTGGAACTGTATCACAATATTCTGGAAGTCCGTGCCGTTGCCGGGGATAATTATCTTGGAGGGGAGGACTTTACGGAGGTCATGGCCAAGCTTTTTCTGCAGAAGGCCAAGCTGCAGCTACAGAATCTGTCGGCCAGGGAGCAGGCCAGACTTTTTCGGGAGTCGGAGAAAGCCAAGTGTGAGATCAACGAAAGGGACAAGGCCACAATTCGCTTTTTATATAAAGACAACACCCTGGAGCAGCAGATCTCTTACCGGGAATATGAGGAGGCGTGCGAAGAACTGCTCATGAAAATACGGGAACCCGTGAAAAAAAGTCTTTCGGATGCCGGTTTAAAACTGGGTGATATAGATGAGGTTCTGCTGATCGGGGGCGCCACCAGGCTGTCCGTTGTCCGGGATTTCCTGATCAGGTTATTCCGGAAGTTTCCGGATACCAGAATGAACCCGGACGAGACTGTGGCTCTGGGGGCCGCGGTGCAGGGGGCCATGAAGGAGCGAAGAGAGGAAGTGAAGGAGGTCATCCTGACGGATGTATGCTCCTTTACGCTGGGCACGGAGGTTGTGGTGGAATATGATGAGGACAGGTATGAGGAAGGCAGATTCTGTCCTATTATCGAAAGAAACACCGTTATTCCGGCCAGCCATACCGAACGGCTCTACACCGCCAGGGATAATCAGGCCAAGGTGCGGGTCAGAGTGCTGCAGGGAGAGAGCAGGTTCGCCAGGAACAATCTCTTTCTGGGGGAACTGGAGATCGAGATACCCAAGGGACCGAAGGGCCGGGAGGCCGTGGATGTGACATATACCTATGACATTAATTCTCTGCTGGAGGTGGAGGTCACGGTGGTCTCCACAGGAGAGAGCCGGAAAATGATTATCAAAGGTCAGGGCAATGACATGAGCGAGGAGGAGATCCGCAGGCGAATGGAGGAACTGGCCTATCTGAAGGTACAGCCCAGGGATTATGAGGAGAACCGGCTGGTGCTGACCAGGGCGGAGCGCATGTACGAGGAAGCGCTGGGTGACCGCCGCAGACAGCTGGACAGGTACATAACGGCTTTTGAATCGGCGTTGAAAAAGGGCGATCATGACGAAATTATGGATACGAGGGATGCGCTGGCGGAAGTGCTTGAGGAGGAAGACGATTAGAATTGACGTCAGATATTTTGGCGGGCATTTTCACCAAAAGCCGAGGCAAATAATTTAGAGATTATTTAGAAGATGAACACAATTTCAACACAATTGTGCTGTAGAATGAAATGCAGATAGTTGATGAAATCACTATCTCCCCCCTCATAAAAAGAAAGACTCCGGCGGACAGCCGGAGTTTTTCTCTGTTCAGACCCGTGCCGTTCCCGGACCGATTGCGCGGCATTCGGGGAAGGAGAACGGTATTCCGGGGCGTTTCGGGAAGGAGAAGGGAATCAGAGGGGGTGAAATTCCGGTATCCTTTTCTCAAATACGCAGTAATACCGAAAACCGCAGGATTTCAACACTTCGGCGGCACGGTCAAAATGAGCGGCGATGTTTCCAGCGTCATGAGAGTCTGAGCCTAAGGTGATGATTTCTCCGCCCAGTTCCCGGTAACGTTTCAGCGCATTCATACAGGGGTGGAAATCGCCCATACCTTTCTTTATTCCTCCGGTATTCAGTTCAAGGCCCTTACCCTTTTCCGACAGCAGTCTCAGGAGTTCATCCAGAATGTCCCTGTGGAAGGAATAAGCGTATCCGCGGTCCTGTTCCGGCGCGTACCTGAGAGGATAGTCCAGGTGGCCGCACACATCAAAATCGGAAAATTCCAGGATATTTTCCAGAATGGCTTCAAAATATTCCCCCATGGCGGCGTTCTTGTCCACGCCGTCAAAAAACCCGGGGTAGTAGGGATCCTTTCTGCGGCAGACATGAGTGGAGCCGATAATGAAGTCAAATGCATGGGACCCGGTGTAGAGGGCGTTGGCCTGCAGAGCTTCCGGCTGCAGTCCAAGCTCTACACCGAAGAGCAGGCGGATTTTGCCGGCATATTTTTCTTTCAGGGCAGTCAGCTCACAGAGATAGGAATCTGTGTCCAGCAGGAAGTAGTCTTTGGGCAGATCGGGATATTCAGGATAATCGAAGTCATTATGCTCCGTAAAACAAAGCGTTGACAGACCCTGTCTGATTCCGGTGAGGATCATGTCTTCCATGGGCGTGTCCGAATCTCCGGAATAGGAGGAGTGTAAATGGCAGTCTGCAGCAATCATGGCGAAGGCTCCTTTCACTTTGAGGCAGCAGGATGCATAAAAGTTCCGGTTTGTCATGTCCTGCTTTCAGGCAGTTTCCTGTGAGGAGGGAAACTGCGGGTGATCGACAGAGTCATTATAGCATATATGCCTTGTAATTTCTAAACAATCTGTAAAATTTCCTAAAAGTTGGCAATTATTTTTCATTTACATCTTGAATTATCCCGTAAAATTGGGTAAAATATCCTTGCTGACAAGTGTGTGAGGAAATGCGGGGCGGATTACCGTTGAGAGGATCTGACCGGGGAGAATTTCCGGGCAGCACACTGACATATGCAAGAACGGCATTTCCCCGGACTGGAAACTGACGGGGACAGCCGAAAAATATAAAATTTCAGGAGGAATCTAAAAATGGCTGTAAGAGTAGCAATCAATGGTTTTGGCCGTATTGGCCGTCTGGCATTCAGGCAGATGTTTGATGCTGAAGGGTATGAGGTAGTAGCAATCAACGATTTGACCAGCCCCACGATGCTGGCTCATCTGCTGAAGTACGACTCTTCTCAGGGCAAGTACAAATATGCTGATTCTGTAGTGGCAGGCGAGGACAACATCACCGTAAACGGCAAGACCATCACCATCTACAAGGAAGCAGACGCCAAGAACCTTCCCTGGGGCGATCTGAAGGTAGACGTGGTTCTGGAGTGTACAGGCTTCTATACCTCCAAAGAGAAGGCAAGCGCACATATCACTGCCGGTGCTCGTAAGGTTGTTATCTCTGCACCTGCAGGAAACGATCTTCCTACCATCGTTTACAATGTCAACCATGACACATTGAAGGCTGAGGATACCGTTATCTCCGCAGCTTCCTGTACAACCAACTGCCTTGCTCCCATGGCTAAGGCGCTGAATGATTTCGCTGCTGTTCAGAGCGGTATCATGACCACCGTTCACGCTTATACAGGCGATCAGATGATCCTTGACGGACCTCAGAGAAAGGGCGATCTGAGAAGAAGCCGTGCAGGCGCATGCAACATCGTTCCCAACTCCACCGGCGCTGCAAAGGCTATCGGTCTTGTTATCCCTGAGCTGAACGGCAAGCTTATC
The DNA here is from genome assembly GCA_910586515.1 of uncultured Acetatifactor sp. Classification (GTDB taxonomy): domain Bacteria; phylum Bacillota; class Clostridia; order Lachnospirales; family Lachnospiraceae; genus Acetatifactor. The sequence continues at coordinate 79,714 of CAJUGL010000005.1, read as the reverse complement.
GGCTCCGCACAGCGTGTTCCCACCCCTACAGGCTCCACCACCATTCTGGTAGCCGTTGTTAAGGGCGAAGTTACCAAGGAAGGCATCAATGCAGCCATGAAGGCAGCCGCTACCGAGTCCTTTGCTTACAATGAGGACGAGATTGTATCCTCCGACGTTGTAGGAAGCACCTACGGCTCCATCTTCGACGCAACCCAGACCATGGTTTCCAAGATGGAAGACGGCAACTCTCTGGTACAGGTTGTTTCCTGGTATGACAATGAGAACAGCTATACTTCCCAGATGGTTCGTACCATCAAGTATTTCAGCGAACTTGGCTAAGTGAGAGAGGAACGCCGGACTGCCTGCAGAACAGCATGGCGGGAAGGCTGTGTTCCGCGAACTTCTGACATGAAAAAGTGACCTTAGAGGTCCGGTCTGATGGACCGGACCTTTTATCTGTACAGGTCTGTGCAGGAGAAATATGGCGTACGGACCCTGCTTGATTAAGCAAATTTATCATATAAAAATGGAGGTTCCAAGAAAATGGGCTTGAATAAGAAATCCGTTGATGATATCAACGCAAAGGGCAAGAGAGTTCTGGTGAGATGTGATTTTAACGTTCCCTTGAAGAACGGTGAGATTACGGACGAGACACGTATTGTGGCTGCAATGCCCACGATTCAGAAGCTGATTAACGACGGCGGCAAGGTGATTCTGTGCTCCCATCTGGGCAAGGTAAAGAACGGCCCCAACGAAGGCGAGTCCCTGGCTCCCGTTGCAAAGAGACTGTCCGAGAAGCTGGGCAAGGAGGTTGTGTTTGTCGCTGACTACAACGTAACCGGTGAGGCGGCAACCAAGGCAGTGGAGGCCATGAAGGAAGGGGATGTGGTCCTGCTTCAGAATACCCGTTTCCGCGGTAAGGAAGAGACCAAGAACGGCGAGGAGTTCAGCAAAGAGCTGGCTGACCTGGCTGACCTGTATGTATGCGACGCATTCGGTTCCTCCCATAGAGCCCATGCTTCCGTAGAAGGCGTTACCAAGTGCATTACCGCGAAGGGCGGCGAGAATGCTGTAGGATACCTGATGCAGAAGGAAATCAATTTCCTGGGCAACGCGGTGGAGAATCCGGTTCGTCCTTTTGTGGCCATTCTGGGCGGCGCAAAGGTTGCGGACAAACTGAACGTTATCTCCAACCTGTTGGAGAAGTGCGATACCCTGATCATCGGCGGCGGCATGGCGTACACCTTCCTGAAGGCTCAGGGGTATGAAATCGGACGTTCCCTGGTGGACAATGAGAAACTGGACTACTGCAAGGAAATGATTGAGAAGGCCGAGAAGCTGGGCAAGAAGCTGCTGCTTCCCGTTGACTCCGTGACGGTAGCCGCATTCCCCAATCCCATTGACGCTCCCATCGAAGTGGAAGTATACGGCGTGGAGAATATGCCTGCGGACAGAGAAGGCTGCGATATCGGACCCAAGACTGCCGAGATGTATGCGGAAGCAGTAAAGAGCGCCAAGACCGTTGTGTGGAACGGCCCCATGGGCGTATTTGAGAATCCTACTTTGGCTGCAGGCACCATCGCCGTAGCTAAGGCATTGGCAGAGACAGACGCAACCACCATCATCGGCGGCGGCGATTCCGCGGCAGCAGTAAATCAGCTGGGCTTCGGCGACAAGATGAGCCACATCTCTACAGGAGGCGGCGCATCTCTGGAATTCCTGGAAGGCAAGGTACTCCCCGGCGTCGCAGCAGCGGACGATAAATAAGAGAAGGGGCGAGAATCCCGGGAACAAACCCGCGACGCCGTGCGTCGCAGCAGCGGACGATAAATAAGAGAAGGGGCGCACCGTAAAAGCAAATCGAAAATAATACAAAGAATAGAGGATTTATATCATGGCAAGAAAGAAAATCATTGCCGGCAACTGGAAGATGAACATGACTCCCAGTCAGGCCGTGGAACTGGTAAATACATTAAAACCCCTTGTGGCGAATGACGACGTGGATGTGGTATTCTGCGTGCCCGCCATTGACATTATTCCCGCTATGGAGGCTGCCAAAGGCTCCAATATCCATATCGGCGCAGAGAATATGTACTTTGAGGAGAAGGGCGCTTACACCGGCGAGATTTCTCCCGCCATGCTGGTGGATGCAGGGGTGAAATATGTCATCATCGGACATTCCGAGAGAAGAGAGTATTTTGCGGAGACGGACGAGACCGTGAACAAGAAAGTCCTTAAGGCCTTCGAGCACAGCCTTACGCCCATTATCTGCTGCGGAGAGACTCTGACCCAGAGAGAGCAGGGGGTGACGATCGATTTCGTTCGTCAGCAGATCAAGATCGCATTCCTGAATGTGACTGCTCAGCAGGCTGCTTCCGCAGTGATTGCTTATGAGCCTATCTGGGCCATCGGCACAGGTAAGGTGGCTACCACAGCGCAGGCCCAGGAAGTATGCAAGGCGATCCGTGACTGTATCGCGGAGATTTATGACGAGGCTACCGCAGCCGCTATCCGTATCCAGTACGGCGGATCTGTATCCGCTTCCAATGCGTCAGAGCTTTTCGCCCAGGCAGACATTGACGGCGGGCTGGTAGGGGGCGCTTCCCTGAAGCCGGATTTTGGACAGATCGTAAATTATTGAGTGTTGCTGTGAACGGAGTGAACAGTAACTATCGAGTTACGTCCGTTATAAAATCTACAATCCCTTTATTGACTTTTTCACCTGATTTTGAGATAATAAACAGGGTTACAGCGGTTCTGTTTTAAGACGGAAGCCGCTGTAAAGATACCGGTAGTCTTCTGGCATGTTGCCCAGGAGAGCAGGAAAGACAATTTTTAAGGAGGACGATACCAATGTCAACAAAAGCGTATTACCCCATTTCGGAAATCGGTGCAGGAAAGCCCGGTTTCAGCAAGACCCGTTCCATTATTGAGGGTGCTTTCTACGGCAACAACGTAGTGAAGGTGAATACCCTGAAAGAGGCATATGAGCTGGCTAAGAATTCTCCCGGAACCATCGTTACGGATATGCCGGTTTACCGTGCAGAAGAGATCGGTCTGGAGAAGGATGCCAAGGTTCTGCTGTTCAACGACGGTGCAGTTACCGGCCGTTATGCTCAGGCGCGCCGTATCAAGGGCGAGCCCGGCGTGGATGCAGCCAAGCTTGACAAGGTAGTTATGGATGCTATCTACAAGACCCGCTGGCAGACTCTGTATCATGTAGAGTGCTACATCGGTCTGGATCCCGAGTTTATGGCCAAGGCTCATCTGCTGATTCCCGAAGGGGAAGAGAATATCATGTACAACTGGATGCTGAACTTCCAGTACATGTCCGATACCTATGTAAAGATGTACAAGGAGTCTCAGCCTATCGGCGGAGGCAAGGAGCCGGATATCTATATCTTCTCCAATCCTCAGTGGGCGCCTACTCCCAGCCCTGATGTGGACTACAGCTGCCTGAGCGACGATCTGACCCTGTGCTATTTTGACACGGATCAGAACTGTGCCGCTATTCTGGGCATGAAGTATTTCGGAGAGCACAAGAAGGGCACATTGACCATGGCTTGGGCTATGGCCAACAGGAACGGTTATGCTTCCTGCCATGGCGGACAGAAAGAATATCTGCTGGCAGACGGAAGCAAGTTTGTGGCATCCGTATACGGTCTGTCCGGATCCGGAAAGTCCACGCTGACCCATGCAAAGCATGACGGCAAGTACGAGATCAAAGTGCTTCACGACGACGCATTTATCATCAATACCGATACCTGCGCATCCGTGGCTCTGGAGCCCACTTATTTTGACAAGACTGCCGATTATCCTACAGGCTGCGCCGACAATAAATTCCTGCTTACTGCGCAGAACTGCTCCGCTACTCTGGATGAGGACGGAAAGCTTCAGCTGGTGACAGAGGATATCCGCAACGGCAACGGCCGTGCCATCAAGTCCAAACTGTGGTCTCCCAACCGCGTGGATAAGATTGACGCTCCCGTGAACGCTATCTTCTGGATTATGAAGGATCCCACCATTCCGCCTGTAGTAAAGCTTAAAGGCGCTGCTCTGGCTTCCGTTATGGGCGCTACTCTGGCGACAAAGACATCTACCGCAGAGCGTGTGGCTGCAGGAACCGATATGAACGCGCTTCGTATCGTTCCCTACGCAAATCCGTTCAGAACTTATCCTCTGGTAAATGACTATGAGAAGTTCAAGAAGCTGGTTGAGGAGAAGGATGTTGACTGCTATATCATCAACACCGGCGACTTCATGGGCAAGAAGGTTAAGCCTGCAGATACCCTTGGCATTCTGGAAGCCATTGTGGAGAAGAGAGCAACCTTTACCCAGTGGGGACCTTTCGAGGATATCGAAATCATGGATTGGGAAGGATTTACCCCCAACCTTGGCGACGCGGACTATGTAAAGGCTCTTCAGGGCGCTATGCAGAACCGTGTGGATGCTGTGGAAGGTTTCGCTACCAAGAAGGAAGGCTACGACAAGCTTCCTGATGAGGCTCTGGCTGCATTGAAGAAGATTGTCAATGAGGCGGCTGGCCTTTAATCTCTTATTTGATTTATGATCAAAAAACGGCGGACTTCGGTCCGTCGTTTTTTTATTATAATGTTTTTATTGACGGAACCGGATTTACCTCAAAAAAGGATTGCATTTCCCGGATAATACGGTATAATGATAAGGCTGTGCCAATGAGTGGCGGGAAGCAGGGGCTTCCTGTAATCACATGGGGCGCTGAGAGACGAGGCTTTTATCGGAGGAAGAGATTGCTGCCGATAAATGATAACGCAGGAAGGGAAAAGAAAAGGATGACAGGCGGACTACGTAAAAAATTTATCGGAGACAGAAAGTTCTACAGAATGGTGTTGACCGTGGCGGTGCCCATCATGATACAGAACGGCATAACGAATTTTGTCGGGCTGCTGGACAATATCATGGTGGGACAGATCGGTACGGAGCAGATGTCCGGTGTGGCTATTGTGAATCAGCTGATGATGGTATATTATCTCTGTGTGTTCGGCGGTCTGGCCGGGGCAGGGATTTTTACGGCGCAATATTTCGGACAGAAGGATAACGAGGGAATCAGGCAGACTTTTCGCTATAAATTCTGGATGGCGCTGGTGTTGACCGCAGGGGCGGCATCGGTCTTTCTGCTTTTGGGCGGAAATCTGATCAGAATGTATTTGAGCGGAGGAAGCGATGGAGGAGACCTGGATGCGGCCCTCCGCTACGGACAGAGCTATCTGTATGTCATGCTTTTGGGCCTTCCGGCATTTATGGCGGTGCAGATTTATGTCAGCACCCTGAGAGAATGCGGAGAGACATTGGTGCCCATGAAGGCGGGTATTGCCGCAGTCATGGTGAATTTATGTCTGAATTACCTTTTGATCTACGGGAAGTTCGGCCTGCCTGCTCTCGGCGTGGTGGGCGCCGCCGTGGCCACGGTGATTTCCAGATATGTGGAGGCGGCCGTGGTCATTGTCTGGACCCACAGGCACAGGGAAAAGAACCCTTATATTGTGGGCATTTACAAGTCGCTGAAGGTGCCGGGGCATCTGGCAGGAAAGTATTTTGTGAAAGGCGCGCCTTTGCTTATCAATGAGACTATGTGGTCTGCAGGTATGGCCATGCTGACCCAGTGCTATTCCATTCGCGGGCTGAGTGTAATTGCAGGGCTGAATATTGCCAATACGATTAATAATGTATTCAATGTGGTCTTTATTGCCATGGGGGATGCGGTGGCGATCATCATCGGGCAGCTTCTGGGCGCGGGAAAAATGGAGGAGGCGCGGGATACGGATAATAAGATTATCGCGTTTTCCGTGGGATGCTGTATTGCGGTGGCGGCCCTGATGGTGGTGATCGCGCCCATGTTTCCGAGAATATACAATACTACGGATGATGTGAAGGCCCTGGCCGTGCAGTTTATTCTTGCCCAGGCCCTGTTTATGCCACAGGCTGCGTTTATGCATGCGGCTTATTTTACGCTTCGTTCCGGCGGGAAGACTATCGTGACCTTTTTGTTTGACAGTGTGTTTGTCTGGTGTGTCAGCGTTCCCGTGGCCTATGCTTTAAGCCGTTTTACCATGGTGCCGGTGATTGCCATTTTTGCCATGGTACAGATTGCTGACTGGATAAAGTGCATTATTGGATTTGTCTTGGTGAAAAAGGGGGTTTGGCTGCAGAATATAGTGGCAAAATGAAAAGATGAAAGTGTTTTGATGCTCTTGGGGGTGGCTCCTGCGCTGGCTTAGGCCAGACAGGAGTTCTGTATAAAAGCCGGCATTGCCTGAGGAATATCTTTTCCAAGAGGAACATTGGATATTTGCAGGCAATCTGTCAACTGTTGGGCTGTTTGTCTTTGGTTTGGCTTTCTTTGAGATATTCCACGTATTTTACCACTGCATTGACCGAGTTTGTATCCAGTGACAGGAGTGTGTTTACGATATTATGTATGGTATAGTCAGGTGTGACATATCGTTCGAGATCTTCCGGAGGACAGCGGTAGTCGGTGCGTCCCAGCAGATAATCTGTGGTGACATTGAAGAGATTTGCCATTTTGCAGATGGTTCCCGCATCAGGCCAGTAATTGGCATTCTCGTAGTTGGATATATTGCTGGGCGACATACTCAGGATTTGGGACAGGTCGGATTGGCGAAGCCCCCTTTCACGGCGTAATTCCGCGATTATCTTTCCTACTTTTTCCATATTCTGCATTCCGAATTCTCCTTTCATTGCCTTTATCTGAGCTAAATTTCATTCTATATGATTTCAGATTTTGTAAAATAGCATTTTAGAAATCCGAAAAATACAGAGAGGTATATTAGACGCACTAAAGTGATTTTTATCGGAGAAAATGTTGTCGAAAGAAAAAGCAGGCCGAATTTGTCAAAACAGATGAACGATGGAGACTGCGTGCTGCCGCCGCGGGAAGGGCGCGTCCGTGAAGCGCGTTGGCGAAGATTCGGCAGGCGTCAATGATGAGGACAATGGGTTAAGAAGGAATCTTAAGGCCGTGAGAAGCGCAGTGTGAATTCTCCCGGAAAAGGCTTAAGAAAGTCCTTAAGCCCCCTTCAGAATCATTCCCAGGCCGATTCCCGGTTTATTTCCTGTCATAAGCCAGTTTTTATATGCTGTCTGCAGGGACGTATTCTCCGGAAGACCGGCTGTGTCGGAGCAGTCCGGCTTTCCGAATATCCGCCACAGGTCTTCTCCTGCCGGGTCCTGGTAGGCGTCGTATATGTCGAAATCCGCCATGAATTCCAGGATTCGGGAATTGGCCGGCAGGAATCTGCGGTGATCCGGAAAAAGCAGCCAGGAAAGGCAGAAAAACGCATAGGTGCCGTCCGGAAAAGCGGGACGGAAAAATTCCATGGCAAGCTCATAGGAGCGGAGGCAGTCCCGGTGCAGAAGCGGACCGCTGGAAGGAATATGAATGTTGATCGCCTGGTTCAGTCCCTTGGGTTTCTCGCGGCCTGCACGTATGTAATTATCCGGAAACGGAATCAGTTCGAACTGCAGCCTCCCCAGGGTAAAACGGGTCAGGCGGAAAAAACCGGGAAACCAGTCGGAGACGAAAGTGCCCCAGACGCCGTATACCTGGCGGCATTCCATCAGCTTCCACTTTAAATCTTCCAGGCTTGCGCGGCAGATTTCCGCGGGCAGTCCGCTCTGTTCGTAATGACGGAAGAGCTGCGGCGTCAGGCAGATAAAGAAGAGCAGCGAGGCAGTTTCCCAGGGGATACGCTCCTGACTGCAGGCGTTTTTCAGCCGGGCAAGTAGAGCCGGGTAGTCCAGCTGAAGGTCATGCTCATATTCCTGCCTGGCCTGCGAAAAAATTTCCTTTACGGCCGCCGTGTCGGAAACGGCGTCATAGACGGACAGCAATTCCTCTTTTGCCTCCTGAGGATATTGATATTGCGAACAAAAATTAATGATATTTTCCCTCATATTTCCTCCGGTAGTGTTTTTTGATCAGGTTATTATTCTGGCGGTCCGGGCAAAAGCCGGAAACGTTATCTCATTTTAGCATAGCATCCTTTTGAATTCAATACCGGACTTTCGCCGTAAATATTTATAGGGCCGTAACAATAGTAAATATTTGGAAAAAATTACAGTTGTATTTCGAAAAGGTTTTTGTTATAATAAGTGTAGCCTGAGATGCGCGATAACTTTTGTTTATTTTGAACCTACATTACTTTAAACGGGATTCCTATATTGCCGAGTGGCTGTCAAGCCCTCACTCCGGTTACGGAGGATTGGAAGGGAAGGCAAAAGCTTCGGTTGCGGTTACCCACCTAGCATTGCTAGGAGTCAGAGAGCAGGAGGCGGCATTTTGGGTGTCTGATACAGAAGAAGAGGGCAGTCCTTGGGGGGCTGCTCTTTTATATGCGCAGGCCCGTGTACAAAGTGCGGCTTTTCGCACCTGGAAGTTAGCCGCTGAAGCGGCGCGCATTATGCTGCGGTAAAGTTGTAATAGAGATGAAAAGTTCAGGAGAGAGAGTTTGGATAAAGATAGATGGGGATTAAATAAGTCTCAGCGTATGCAGTTGAAGGCTTTCGTCTGCCTGTTGGGAATTTTGCTGTTGGCGGTATTGGCTGCGGCAAAAGTGATTCTGCTGATTTTACATAAGGGGGAAGTGGAAGAACCGCCTGTGCCTACACCTGAGCCGCATATTCCTGTTGTGCAGCTGTTTGCCAATGTATGGATTATGGAGGTGGACGAGGAAGGGCTGCTGCTTTTCAGGGACGGGGAGCAGGAGCGATATCCCTGGGGAGCAGTGACCGGAGAAGACGGGCAGGAACAGCCGTACCGGGCAGATAATACCGTCAGGGAACAGGTGGCGGACGTGGAGCTGACGGACGGCGAGGTTACCGCTGTGGCTGCGAAAACGGATAAAATCAACGGAAAGATTCTGCGGGCAGAAGAGGGAGCCGTTGAGTTGGAGGGCTACGGCTGGCTGCCGCTGGCAGCGGATTATAAGGGGTACCGGCTGTTCGACCGCCTGGAAATGTGTACGGTAAATGATCTGTATTTCGGATATGATTTTACGGATTTTTGCATTGACGAAGGGGAAATCTGCGGCGTTCTCATGGCAAAGGAAGAAGCCATGGAATATATCCGTGTACTGGTGAAAGCCCCTGATTACAGCGGGCTGCTGCACGATAGCCCGGTGGTTACCTGCGATGTGGATTACACGGTAATTTACGGACGCCATGACGGGCAGAAACAGGAGAAGCATGCGGCGGGGGAAGAGCTGACATTCGGCTACGACAGTCCTTATTTTGAGGCGGAGCGGGTCAGCATAGTGCCTGAGGCTCTGACAGGCAGGGTCAAAATCAGCAACGGCAGCCGGGCTCAGGGGATTCCCTCCTACAGGGGGCAGATGGAATTGCTTCGGACGGAGGAAGGCATAGCCGTGATCAATGAGGTGCTTCTGGAAGAATACCTATACAGTGTGGTGCCCAGCGAAATGCCGGATTCCTATCCTGCGGAGGCCCTGAAGGCTCAGGCAATCTGCGCCAGAACCTATGCCTACGGACGGATGGAGCACGCGGGCTATCCCCAGTACGGCGCCCATGTGGACGACAGCACTTCCTACCAGGTATATAATAATATCCAGGAGCGGGAGACTACGACTACGGCAGTGAAGGAGACCTACGGACAGCTGCTGTATACGGAGGCGGGCAGTCTTGCGGGAACCTTTTATTATTCTACCTCCTGCGGTATGGGCACGGATGCGAATATATGGAAAACGGAGGAAGCGCCCACACTGACTTATCTGGGGGCAAAGCCTCTGAGCAGAACCGCGTTTGCAGGCGGGCCGGGAGAGAACGCTCCGGAGGGAACGGAGGGACAGGGCGATTCCGCAGGCGCGGCGGAGGAAGAACCAGGAGAGCGGCTTCGGCAGGAGGAGGCGTTCGGGGCTTTTATCTCGGCGGTGAACCCTGATGATTTCGAGGCAGGGGAGGGCTGGTATCGGTGGAGCTATCGCTCGGAAAGCCTGAACAAAGAGCATATGCTGGAGAATCTGCAGAGGCGTTATGCGGCGAACAGCCGTCTGGTGCTCACCTGGCGGGACGGAGACTATGTCAGCGAGACGATCACCGAGCTGAATGATATATCGGATATTTACATAGAAAAGCGGGGCGTCGGAGGCGTTGCCGACGAGCTGGTGATCGAAGCCGGAGATCAGAAGATAAAAGTCATATCCGAACACAATATACGGTATGTACTGAACGACGGTACGTCAAAAATATTGAGGCAGGACGGCAGCCAGGTGGCCAGCCCCAATCTTCTGCCCAGCGGATTTTTTGTGATCTCGGTTCAGGGAGAAGAGGGTAAGGTGGAAGGCTATACCCTGACGGGCGGAGGATTCGGCCATGGGGTAGGAATGAGCCAGAACGGCGCGAAACAGATGGCGGCTGAGGGATATGGCGCAGGCGAAATATTGCTGTATTTTTACGAAAATTGTGTCATTAAAAACATTTATGAGTAGGAGTGTGGAAACCGTGCTGCAGTTATTGATTATCCTGAAGGATTTTTCGGAGAAGATGAAAAAAAAGAATATCAGCACTTATGCCGCCAGCATTGCTTTTTTCTTTTTTCTGTCGGTGGTGCCCATGCTGATTATGATCTGTACCATTATTCCTTATACACCCATAACGGAGGAAAATCTGGTGGAGCTGGTGACGGACTTTCTGCCGGATCAGGTGGACCCTCTGGCGGAGAGCCTGATTTCGGAGGTCTATGACAAGTCCGCGGGCATTTTGTCCGTGGCGCTGATCGCCACCATCTGGTCGGCGGCCAAGGGAGTAATGGCTCTGATGCGGGGGCTGAATGCCATCAACGGCGTGGAGGAACAGAGAAATTATTTTGTGATCCGCGTGATTGCGTCTTTTTATACCGTGGTGATGCTGGTGGTGGTCATTCTGTCTCTCTTTGTGATGGTGTTTGGCGATCAGCTGGTGAGTCTGGCGCTGCACCGCATTCCGCAGCTGCAGAAGATCGTTTCTTTTGCCATGAATTTTCGTTTTCTTTTTGTGTGGGCCGTACTGTCAGTGCTGTTTGCGGCCGTCTATGCCTATGTGCCGGACAAGAAGCTGTCTTTTCGGGAGCAGATTCCCGGAGCGGTTTTTACCTCCGTGGTGTGGAGCGTTTTCTCCTGGGCCTTTTCCTATTATGTGACCTATGGAAATTCCTACGGCATTTACGGCAGTCTGTCCATTATCATCATTGTGCTGCTGTGGCTGTATTTCTGCATGTATATTATCATGATCGGGGCCTATCTGAACCAGTACTTCGAGTCGGTGAACCGGGTGCTGATGAAGGGGTAACAGGGTCCTGTCTTTGCTCTTGACTTTTATAACAGAAGGACTATAATTATAGATAAAGTTTAACTTATCTAAAATCGAAAGAGTTTGTCTGCGGTTTGGCGGAGCAGGCTTTCGGGAAGGACGGACAGGACGGAAAATGGTTGTATTATTGGTAGGCGGCGGCAGTGTGCTGATGAACGCAATAATTGACAAGCTGAATAAGAACGGCCACCGGGTCTATTTGCTGACAGGACAGAAAGAGAACAGGTTCTTCTACAAACGTGTATTTGAAAAATATAATTTTCCCTACGACAGCGGAAGCGTCAAGGATATTCTGGAAAGCGTGAAGCCGGATGTGACGGTGTTTACCGGCGCCTTTGACACGAATTACAGCTGGGAAATCCCCAGACAGGACGGCGTGAGCTATATGGCCGGACTGATGAACATTCTCTCTGCCTTCAGCATGATGAAGAAGGGGCGTTTTCTGTATTTTTCGTCTCAGGAGGTATACGGGACCTCGCATATCGACAATATTCCGGAGGAGGAGCCGGTCTCGCCCAAGGGGTTTCGGGCCATGGCTCTGGCCCAGGGGGAGGATACCTGCGCGAATTACAGGAGAACCCAGGGCACGGACACGGTTGTTCTGCGCTTTGATCATCTGTACTGGGTGCCTGAGAAGGGGATGTCCGAGGACAATCCCTGCTTTAAAATGTGTCTGGAGGCCTTGCGGACGGGGAAGATTTCCGCTAACGGCAGAAGAGCGTATTCCATGGTCTATCTCAATGATGCGGTGGAACAGCTGTACAGGCTGATCTGCCGGGAGGAGCCGGAACATACGGTTTACCATATATCTTCCGGGGAAGAAATCGGAGAGATGGAGCTGGCCAAACTGGTTCAGGAGGAACTGGCGTCCGGCATTGAGATCGTGGACAATACTGTGGGGATGAGCAGCAGGCAGGTTCTGGACGGGGAGCGTTTCCGGAAGGAGTACGGCCGGGAGATATTTAATCATTATGATACGGGCGTGAAGCAGGTTGCCCGTTTTATGAAGCGTCACAGCGCATCTTTTATTACGGAGGAGGACGCCGGAGGCGGGTTGGCGGTGAAAGCCTGGAACAACACCCGCAGGATAATCAGGGCGGTCTTCCCCTTTATCGAAAATCTGATTTGTTTTATTCTTTTTTTCCTATTGGAGAGCCGTGCGGCGGAGAGTCGGTTTTTGGCGAGGCTGGATTTCTATCTGCTGTATGTGCTGCTGTTTGCGGTGGTTTACGGACAGCAGCAGGCTATATTTTCAGGATTTCTCTCAGTGGTGGGATATTTATTGGGACAGATGAAGTCGCGCACGGGATTTGACGTGCTGGTGGATTATAATACCTATGTATGGATGGCGCAGCTCTTTATTGTCGGGCTGGTAGTGGGATATCTGAAGGATCAGCTGCGCTTTATTTCGGGGGAAAACAAGTCGAGGGTGCGGTATCTTCGGGGACAGCTGAAGGATATCGAGGAAATTAATGACAGCAATGTCAGAATGAAGCATAACTTTGAATCACAGGTGGTGAACCACAAGGACAGCCTGGGCAAGATCTATGAGATTTCTTCTACCCTGGAGCAGTACGGTCCGGAGGAAGTGCTGTTTTATGCGGCCCAGGTTCTCTCAAAGCTGATGGACTGTGAGGACGTTGCCATCTACACCGTGGCCAACGGCGACTATGCGAGACTTTTTTCTTCAACCTCGTCTAACGCGCGGAAAATGGGAAATTCGATTAAGTATACCGCCATGGAGGCCATGTACGGAGAACTGAGGGAGCGCCGGGTCTATATCAACCGAAGCATGGAGGAGAAGATGCCCATGATGGCCGGCGCGGTATATTCCGAGGAGAAGATGCTGCTGATTCTGATGCTCTGGGGCATACCCTGGGAGCGTATGACTTTAGGGGAGGCAAACCGGCTGACAATCGTTGGTTTCCTGATTCAGAATGCTGTGGTGCGGGCAAACCGCTATCTGGATGCCCTGCATAACCGGCGCTATGTGGAGGGGACGAACGTGCTGGACGAGGACGCGTTTTCCCTTTTGGCGAAAGCTTTTCACGATGCCCGGGAAAAGGGGCTGACAGAGTATGTGCTGCTGGAAGTCCTGGCGGAAGGGGAGAACTACGAGAAGGTGGCCGGCACGCTGGGCGGGGCAATCAGGCAGACGGATTATCTGGGGATTTTAAAAGGCGGCAGGCTTTTCGCGCTTCTGTCCAATACGGGCAGGGAGAATATAGGCGGCATTATGGAGCGATTTCAAAATGCAGGCTATGAATGCCGGGTGGAAAGTGTGTAGTAGCTTCGGTGTTCAAAGATTCGGAAAGGCGGTGTATGGGGATGGCAAGAGATGAACGTATTTTCCTGATAATACTGATCGTAAATCTGATTATCTCCCTGCTCTATCTGCTGGCTGGAGCCTTATTTATTGTGCCTGCGCATTCCGCCGTACAGAAAGATGAACAGACGGAGATTCTGTATGACAACAGAAGGACTTATCTGCTCCGATTTATCGTCATGATTTTGTGTCCCGTAATCGGGCCGCTGTTTTTCTTTATGGGGCACGTGTTTTATCTGGTGGTGTTCTGGCGGGAAGTGGATTTGGCGGATGTCATTTTCAGTAAGGAGAGAGTCAGGACACATATGAAGGCGGACGAGGAGCGGGAGAGAGACATCATCCCTCTGGAGGAGGCTATTCTGGTGAATGAGAAGAAGGATCTCCGCCAGGTGATGATGAATGTGCTCAGAGAAGATATTCAAAACTGTCTGGCGTCCATCACGCTGGCTCTGGACAGCGAGGACTCGGAGGCTTCCCATTACGCGGCGGCGGTGCTGTCCGACGAGCTGAATAGGTTCCGCATCTATGTGCAGAGGCTGCGGAAACAGATTCCGGAGGAAGACGCAGGGGAGACCGAGTGCGAGGAAATGCTCCTGGACTATATGGACAATATTCTGAGACAGCACATTTTTTCCGCTCACGAGCAGCGGAAATTCGTGAATATTCTGGAAGAGGCGGCGGGTTCTCTCTATGATAAGGATCCTGAACGGATGACTCTGCCCTGGTACGAGGAGGTGTGTCTGCGGACTCTGGAGATCAAGGATTACGGCAGCTGCGGGAAATGGTGCGGACGGATGACGGAGAGATTTCCGGAAGAGCTTTCCACCTATACCTGCAAGCTGAAGCTGTATTTTGCCAGGCAGGACAGAGAGGCTTTTTTCGAAGCCATGCAGGCGCTGAAAAAGTCCAATGCGGTGCTTGACAACGAAACGTTGGAACTAATTCGTATTTTTAGTTAAGGCGGGAAAGGTCAGGGAAATGAAATGTCCATGACAATGCTTACAATTTTTCAGATAACAGGCGTATCGGCGGCATATTTTTGCATGACGCTGCTGCTGCCGTGGATTTTTCTGCGCAGAAGACTCGCGTGGATGAGAACTTCGGCAAGGTTTTTGGTTTATTTTATGGCAGGAAATTTTTTCTGTATGAACCTGGTCTTACTGCTGCAGCTGCTGCATATATCCAATCGGTTTACGCTGATTCTGGGAACGCTGGCTCCCTTTCTGGCGCGGACAGTTCCCCGGAACAGGCGGGATCTGGCTGCGGTTCTGGAGCGGATTTCGCGGAAGCTGCGGCTTATTTCAGAGGGGCAGATGGGTATCAAGACGGTTATGCTGCGGGCGGGAAACCGGATACATAAGATTTCCTCAGGGTGGATGGGGCAGTGGCTTGCTCCCCGCTGGCCGGATGCGCTGCTGGTCCTGGGTACGGTTGGGCTGATTCTGTATATCTATGGGGTGAACACAGTCAAGGTGTACGGATACTGTGCTTCGGATGTGGTGCTGCATAATTATTGGATTAACCATATGGAGAATAACCATATTTTTGTGGACGGTGTATACCCTTTCGGCTTTCACTGCATCATTTATTATCTGCATGAAGTTTTTGCCGTTCCTGTCTATGTGATTCTGCGGGTTTTCGCTTTGGTACAGACGCTGATGGTGCATTTGGTGCTGCTGGCGTTTCTGAAGCTTGTGTGTAAATCGAAATATACTCCCTATGCAGGCGTGATGGCGTATATCTGTTGGGATATTTTTTACCAGTATACTTATTATCGATATTACGCGCCTCTTCCGCAGGAATACGGGATGATGTTTATCCTGCCCGCCGCTTATTTTGCCATAGCGTTTCTGGGAGAAAAGGAGTTTATCGCCCAGGCGGGAGGAAGGGCCGGGCTGTATCTGGCGCTGTTCTCCGCCGGCATTTCCATGACTTTGGCCGTTCATTTTTACGACACCATAGTGGCGGGCCTGCTGTGTGTGGGGATCGGAGCAGGGTTCTGCTTTCGCTGTCTGCGCTGGCGGTATCTGAGAAGGCTTGCGGCGGCAGGAATTGCGGGTATACTGATTGCCGCGCTTCCCATGGGTGCGGCATACGCCATGGGGACGCCTTTGGAGGGCTCTCTGTACTGGGGAATGAACATGCTTTCTTCCGGAGGCGGGGCCGAAGAGGGGGCTTCAAAAGAGCAGGAGAACAAAGAACAGGAGAACAAAGAACAGGAGAATAAAGAAGGGAAAGGGGAGAAGATTGCCGGGAAGGAAAAGCAGCCTTCCGGACAGGGGAGTTTCCTGGAGGTACTCCGGGAGAAGCTGGACTGCGTTTTGGGGGAGCTGCAATATTATGTCACCAGGGACAGCCGTCCGGCAGCGGAGTTCATGCTGGGCAGCGTGGGGGCGCTGCTGGCCCTGGGGGTGCTGTGGCTTATTCTGCGCAGGCCGGACTATGGGGGAGTGCTGGCTGCATTCGGGGTGTTTATGGCTCTGCTGTGTGTGTTACAGGCGTCTTCCAAACTGGGGCTGCCTCAGCTGTTGGAAGTTTCAAGGTATTCCGTTTATATCGGATACGGACTGCCGGTTGTATGGAGTCTGTGTCTGGACGGGGCAGTGTATTTGCTGTTTCGGGAACGGAAGGGAATCAATCTGGCGGGACTTGGGGCTTTGGCCGCAGTCTGGGGCGCGGTGGTTCTCACCGGGATGAGAAAGCCGGTCTGCCTCAGCGGGTATGAGTCAAACGGCGCCATAACCTGCCTCACCAATATTCTGCGGGAAAACAGGGGGAATCGTTCCTGGACTATCTGTTCTGCCAATGACGAGCAGCAGATGACCTGGGAAAAGGGCTATCATTATGAAACCATCGAATTCCTGAGAAATCAGGACACGATGAAGGAGGAAACGGTTATTACCATTCCCACGGACACGGTGTATTTCTTTGTGGAAAAGGTGCCGATCCTGTATCTGGATTATCTGAATACCATCAGACCTGAGAGAAAAGTCTCTCAGGAGGGAGCAGAGAAGCCATTGCCGAAGGAGAAAGGGATTCTGCCCTATGTCGGGGAGGAACGTTGGGTGACCATGTCCCATATGTATTATTGGGCGCAGGCGTTCAGGGAACTGTACCCCAATGAGATGGAAGTGTACTATGAAACGGAGGAATTCGTCTGTTATCGTATCAGGCAGGACGGATACAGCCTGTATAATTTTGCCATAGACTACGGATATAATAATTGAAAGATACCAGGACCGTATACGGGCAGTTCAGCCAGGTGTTTTCGTGTGCTTTCCGCACGAAAATCTCCACATTGTCTGTCTGGGCTGAAGGAGAACCGGAACGGGAAAAGCGGGGGAGCAAAATGATATCACGCCGGCAATTTTTTACGATTACCATATTGATGATCACGGTTTTGTTTCTGTGCATGTGCATCAATAATCTGAAAGATAACTGGAATGATTATGCCGTGAACAGATATACCGAGACTGGGGAAAACTATCCCTCTCAAATTCATATTTATGTGCCGGAGAACGCCGGGGAGGAAGACGAAGGGGATGAGGGGACGGAGAAAAAAGAGACTCTGATCGCCCGGAATAAAGTCATCTGCGTGGCGGAAGCCGGCGGAATGCTGGAAGAAATTGCGGAGCAATGGGTTACCTATACAAAGAGAGATATTGCCTCCTATTCCACCCTGAGAGCTTTCGGGAAAGCGTGGAAGAGGCAGGAGAAGCCGGAGATGCTGGTGCTGGATTCAGGCTGTGTGGACTGGGAGTCACGGGAGGACCTGGCTCTGCTGACAGAGTGCCTGGAAGGGGGAACCCATCTGGTATTCGGAAATCTTCCTGAGGCGTCCGTTCTGGAGAAAAATCCAGGGGTGCGGGAACTTTTAGGTATTCGGACCGTGCTGGAAGAAAAGACTTCAGTCATCGGTTTTCATCTGCGGGAAGGTTTTCTGCTGGGTGGGGAAACCTTTTATCTGGAAAAGGCCGCCCGGGACGCGGAAGAACCTCTTCCGGGCAGCGCCTCTTTTCCCGGGGAGGAGACCTTTCCCTGGTATCTGCCAGCTTCCGGCACTAAGGTGTATATGCGGGGAATTGCGGAGGGCGAGGGCGTAAAGGCGGAAAACTATCCCATAATGATATGGCGCAGGAGTTTTGGGGGGGCATATGTGTTTGCCGTGAACGGAGGGCTGATGCAGGGGCTTTCTGGCATCGGCCTATTGTCTGCCATGTCCGCGGAGATGTATTCCTATGAACTTTATCCGGTGGTGAATGCTCAAAATATGATACTGGCAGCTTATCCCAGCCTGGCGGACGAGAACAGGGAGGAGATGGAGCGGCGCTACAGCCGGTCTGTAAAACAGGTGTTCCAGGAACTGATGTGGCCGAATATTGCGGCCGTTCTGGAGCGGCATAATTACAGGGCTACCTGTATGATGACTCCTCAGTATGATTATGAGGACGAAAATCTGCCGGACGGACGTCAGCTGAAATTTTACCTGAAGATATTCAACGAAAAGGCTGCGGAGACAGGTCTGTGGGGGTTCAATGTATCGAATACGCCGCCGGCCCAAAAGCTGGCGGAGGACGCAGCATTTCTGAAAGAGGAACTGAGCGGCTATGCCTTTGCCTCCTTCTATGCGGGAGATATGGCGGAAGAGGAGATAGAGGCTGCTCTGGAGGAAGAAGCTCTTGCATCGGTGAAGACGGTGGTGAGAGACAGCGAAAGGACGGAAACCGCGCCGGTGGCCTTTCTGACGGAGGAGGTGACGGCACAGCGTGTTTTGGAGAACGGTCTGGAGTATACTTATGAGAAGGATTTTCTGGTGAGAAGCATGGAGACGGCTTTGGGGTATTTCAGCGCGGCCTTTGACCTGTCCCGGGTGGCCTATCCGGACGGGGACGGAGACGGATGGGGGCAGCTGTCCAGGGGGCTGGCCACCACCGTGGGCATTTACGGTCAGACATTTCAGGGCTTTGCCAGAACCACCGCCGCAGAGTGCGATGCGCATATCAGGCAGTTTCTGGCGCTGGATTACAGGGACAGCAGGACGGAGGATGAGGTTCATCTGCAGGTGGAAGGGCTTGTGGGGCCTGCCTGGTTTATTCTTCGGACCCACAACGAGAGCATAAAGGACATGGAAGGCGGCAGCTGGCAGAAGCTGGAGGAGGGGGCTTACCTGATCGAGGTGCAGGAAGAGGAAGTTATCCTGACTTTGGATTCCACAGACAGACGCTTCTACAGGTGATATGCGATGGCAGTAAGTTTTCAGAAGCCGCGGAATGGCAATGGGGAACTGTGAGAAAGAAGGGAGATGCCGGATGAAGGTCTGCATAATTGTGGAAGGCTGTTATCCGTATGCGGCTGGAGGCGTATCCAGCTGGATACACGGACTTATTCAATCGTTTCCTAAGGTGGAATTCGTCATATTGACAATCATAAGCACCCGGGACCAGAGCGGGAAGTTCATCTACCGGCTTCCGGAGAATGTAACGGAAGTGCATGAGCTGTATTTACAGGATGTTGACTGGAATCGGAATCGGAAGGGCAGGCGTAAGCACAGACTGAAGGCTGCGGAGTATCAGGCCCTGCGGAGCCTGATTCTGAATCAGAAGGTGGATTGGGAGACTCTGTTTGCGTTGTTTCAGGAAGGGAATATCTCTCTGGATAAGCTTTTGATGGGAGAAGATTTTCTTTATATCGTCAGAGAATATTATGATTTGCAGTATAGTCAGCTGAACTTTTCCGACTTTCTCTGGACCATGCGCTCGGTTTATCTGCCGCTGATGTTTGGGCTGAAGATGAAGATACCCAAGGCGGATCTGTACCACTGTGTGGCCACGGGCTATGCGGGGGTGCTGGGCAGCATGGGGAAGTCTCTCTGCGGAGGGCGTCTGCTGATATCCGAGCACGGCATTTATACCAGGGAGCGGGAAGAGGAATTGCTCAGGGCAGAATGGGTTAAAGGGGCTTACAAAAATATCTGGATCGAGCAGTTCAGGAAGATGTCCAACCTGGCTTACGAGAGGGGAGATCTGATCACCAGTCTGTATGAACATGCCAGGGAACTGCAGATAGACCTGGGCTGTCCCGTGGAGAAGACCATGGTAACGCCCAATGGCGTAGAGGTGGAGCATCTGCAGGAGCTTCCGGGCAAAACAGAGGAGGACGAGGGGAAGTTCAATATCGGCGCGATTCTGCGGGTGACGCCCATCAAGGATGTAAAGACCATGATACAGGCGTTCAGTTTCGCCAAAGAGAGAGAACCTGGTCTTAAGCTTTGGATTATGGGGCCCTGCGACGAGGATCAGGAGTACGCCAGGGAATGTTATGAGCAGGTGGAGGCGCTGGAGCTGACTGATGTGGTTTTTACCGGCAGAATAAATATCCGGGAGTATCTGGGCAGAATGGATGTGACGATCTTAACCAGCATCAGTGAGGGGCAGCCGCTGACCATACTGGAGAGCTATGCGGCCCATGTGCCGGTGATTGCCACGGATGTGGGCAATTGTTCCGGTTTGATATATGGGGAGAAAGACGATTACGGACCGGGAGGGATCCTGACCCACATCATGAATGTGGAGGAGATCGCTCAGGCTATGGTGGATATGGCAAGGAACGAGCCCATGAGGCGGCAGATGGGGGAGAGCGGCTACAGGAGAGTCATGTCCGGCTACCGGATCCAGCATATGAGGGAAACTTACCGAAGGATATACAGAGACTTTGCGGAAAGCTGCGGACTGAGCTGGGAAGAATAGAACAAATGTTTCCGGCTCCGAAGTGTGTCGGGGGACAGACAGCCCGGAACAATAACGGCGGCAATGGGGAGAATGAACAGGGCAGGAGAGGAATAGGAAGATGGCAGGAATCGGAATTAAGTTAAACAATATATTTGAAAAAAATACGCTGACAACGCATCTGGCGGGTTTTGCCTACAGTTCCATGTCCACAGTGACCCCCATGCTGGTGGTTATCCTGAACATTTTGCTGATGAGTTATTTCCTGGGCTTTGACCAGTTGGGGTTTGTGGAACGGGAATTGTTCTCCTGTACGGTGCTCTACATTTTTATCTTTGCGCTTCTGACTGCGGCGCCCTTCAATTCCGTGCTTTCCAAGTATATGTCGGATGTGGTATACGAGGAGCGTTACGAGGATATTCGGCCCTGTTTCTTTTTCGGCCTCTTTTTGAATATTTCCCTGAGCAGTCTGCTGGGAATACCCTTCTGTCTGTGGGAGCATTTTGTGGGCAAGGTGGATGTTTTTTATACATTTACCGGTTACTGCGGATATATCGGGCTGGTGCTGGTGTTCTATTCCATGATCTACCTGTCCATCTCGAAGGATTATCAGAAGATCTCGCTGTTTTTCTTCATCGGTATGTTGTGGGCGTTTCTCTTCTCTCTGTTCCTGCGGTTTGTCATGAAATGGGGGATTCGGGAAAGCATGCTCTTTGCTTTGACGACAGGGTTCTTTCTCACCGCCTTTCTGCAATTGGCAATTATAAAACGGTATTTCGTTAAAAACAGCAACAGGTACAAGCCTGTGCTCCGGTATTTCGGAAAATACTGGAAGCTTGTGGTGGCTAATTTTTTCTATATCTTGGGACTATATATTCATAATTTTGTCTTCTGGAACACAGACATGAAGCTTGTGGTGGTCAGAACCTTTGTGTGCAATCAGCCCTATGACATGGCTACCTGTCTGGCCATGTTCACCAACATATCCACCACCATTATCTTCATTACCAGGGTGGAGATGCATTTTCACGACAAATACAAGGCCTATTCCGAGTCGGTCATCGGCGGGAAGGGGACGGATATCGACGGCGCCAAGAAGGAGATGTTCAGGCAGCTCTCCGCGGAGCTGATGAATCTGGTACGAATCCAGTTCATTATCACTTCGGTGGTATACCTGATTGCCGTGGTATTCCTGCCCGGCTTCGGTATATCCAGCCTGACCATGCGGATTTACCCCTGTCTGGCGGCAGGATACTTTATCCTTTTTCTCATGTACGCGGAAATCATCTTCCTGTATTATTTCAACGATCTCACGGGGGCCATGCTGACCTCTTTGATTTTCTGCCTGGTAACTTTCCTGGGCAGCATTACCGCCACTTATCTGCCGGAACTGTGGTATGGCATCGGTGTGGTGGCAGGGGCTTTCTGCGGCTGGACTTTTGCCTATTTCCGCCTGCGTTTCATGGAAAGGCATCTGGACGCCCATATTTTCTGCAAGGGTTCTCTGCTGAAGCCGGGTATGGGAACACAGCCGCCGGCCAAGGTATTTGACAGAAAAAGGGAATCAGTGGGGGAGATATCCCAGGCGGAAAGATAAACGCAGGCGGGAGGATAAGCGCCGGAAAAAGGAGGAATTTGGAATGGACAGCATTATCATTAGGATTGGTTTTTGTGTGGGGGGAATCAGCCTTATTCTCTTCGGAATCTGGACACATTCGATTAAGAAGCTGGCAGTCAATTATGCCGTGATCTGGGGACTGCTGGGAATACTGATGGTTCTGATGGGGTTGATTCCCATATTATCTGAGTGGACGCGGATGCTTGCGCCCGGAACCAGCGTCGCGTTCTTTTGCGTAGGCGCTCTGATTCTGCTGACGGAAGTGCAGAACAGCCTTGTAATCTCCCAGCTGAATATGAAGAACCGGGAGCTTGCCATGCAGGTCTCCCTGCTGAATCAGGAGAGCGAGCGCATGATGGCGGAATTGGAGGAGGTGATCAGAGAGCAGGAGGATGCTTATGAGAAAAAAGATTCTCTTCGTGATTAATACGCTGGGACGGGCCGGAGCGGAAACCGCGCTTCTGGAAATGCTGAAATGCCTGGACAGCCCGTCCTATGAGATTTCACTGTATGTGATCATGGGACAGGGAGAGATGGTGGGGAAACTGCCGGATTATGTGAGGGTGCTGAATCCGAAATTTGACGATCATTCCGTGCTGTCCCGGGAGGGGAAGCGGCGGATGGCAGGGACAGTGTGCCGGGCTTTTTTTAGAAACGGGATGCCGATTAAGAAAATTCGATATACTGCGGCAAACTGGCGGGACATGAGGCAGAGGGGGAATGTGCAGACGGATAAGCTGCTGTGGCGGATGCTCTCTGACGGGAGTCTGCGTTTTTCGGAAACCTTTGATCTGGCGGTGGCCTGGCTGGAGGGCGCCTCCGCCTATTATGTGGCCGAGCATGTGAAGGCGGTCCGCAAATGTGCCTTTATTCATATTGATTATGAGAGCGCGGGCTATACCAGAGAGATGGATAGAGGCTGCTGGGAGGAGTTCGACAGAATATACATGGTTTCTCAGGAGGTAAGGGAACATTTTCTGGCGGTATATCCGGAGTACGGAAAGAAGGCCGCAGTTTTTCACAATATGGTGGATCAGGAACGCATCCGCAGTCTGGCCTCGGAAAAAGGGGGCTTTTCCGACGGATATGAAGGCGCCCGTCTGCTGACCGTGGGCAGGCTCACCCGCCAGAAGGCTTACGATATCGCAATAGAGGCCATGAAGCTGCTGAAGGACAGAGGCGTCAGGGCCAGATGGTATGTGCTGGGGGAGGGGGATCAGCGGAAAGCTCTGGAGAAGAAAATTGCCGCCCTGGGACTGACGGAAGATTTTCTGCTGCAGGGAGCGGTGGAGAATCCCTATCCATACTATGCCCAGGCGGATGTGTACATACATGCCACTCGATTCGAGGGAAAGAGCATTGCCATCCAGGAGGCGCAGACCCTGGGATGCGCGGTGATTGCTTCCGACTGCAACGGCAACCGGGAACAGGTGGAGGAGGGGGTGGACGGCATTCTGTGCGGGCTGACCCCGGAATCCATCGCGGAGAGCATTGTTCTGCTGCTGGAGGATGAGAAAAAGCGGAAAGCCCTGGCTGAAGCGGCAGGGCGGAAAAGGATGGCCCGGGGACAGGAGCTGGAGGAATTTCTGAAGCTTTTGGATTAACGCGGGAATCCGGAGAAAGTAGAAAACGGAGAAGCGGAATAAATAACGGCCTCTGTCCGGAATACGCAGATCGGGTACTGCGGGGACAGAGGCGGAACGGGGATAAGATGAAAGAATTGTTGATTATCATACCGGCCTATAATGAGGGACAGAATATTCGAAGCGTGCTGACCCAGGTGGAGGGACTGGGGCTTTCTTCCGTGGCGGATATTCTTGTCATCAATGATGCCTCCACGGATTCCACCAACTGGATCGTGAAGGAGATGCAGTATCCTATGATCTCTCAGCTTTTTAACATGGGATACGGATGCGCGCTGCAGACCGGATATAAATATGCGGTACGGCGCGGATATAAATATGTAATACAGATGGACGGGGACGGACAGCACGACGTATGCAATATTCCCGTACTCTATAATAAACTGAAGGAAGCGGACGAGGACGGGCGATACCCTGACATTGTATTGGGAGCCAGGTTTCGGGAAGACAGCTCTGATTTTCCCGTATCTCTGCCGAAAAGAATCGTTTACGCCCTGTTCCGCAGCATGATCCGCATGGTTACAGGGGCCAGGATTTCGGATCCCACCACGGGACTTCAGGGGCTGAGCAGGAAAGCTTTTCTGTATTATTCCAAATACAATCATTTTGACGACAAATATCCGGATGCGAATATGCTGGTGCTGATGCTGCTGATCAAATTCAAGGTAGTGGAGATACCGGCGGTGATGCATGCCAGAACGGCGGGAAAGAGTATGCATTCCGGGCTGAAGCCCTTCTGGTACATGCTTCGGGTCATGTACAGCACGGTTATCATTATCCTTCAGGTCAAATTGCTGAAAATGGATGTGGAGGTGGGCTTAAGGAGTGTTGATAAGATTTAGAGAGAAGATGAAATTTCATAGGGCGGATCTTGTTGAAAGCAGCGCGCAATTGGGAAATCCGGGCTGCGGCTGGTACCATGTCTATACTTTTACGGCCCAGCCTCCGAAGGACGGGAGGCCCGTGGAAGAGGAGGTCTGGCTGGATGAAAGCTGCAGGGGGGAAGGGCTGGCCCTGGTGCTGATCGATCTAAAGGCTTTTCGCAGCAGCCCTCTTTCCCCGGAGGCGCTTGCCCACATAAGGCGGATTCTGGAGTTCTTCCGCAGGAACGGAATGGAGATAATTCTGCGCTTTGTCTATGACACGGAGGGCAAGGGCATGGAGAGGGAACCTTTTACCCTGTCCATGGTGAAGCGCCATATGGAGCAGGCAGGCGGAGTCATCGGGGCATATATGAGGGATATCCTGGTACTGCAGGGCATATTCGTGGGAAACTGGGGGGAGATGCACGGATCAAAGTTTCTGGACGAGGCTTCCCTGTGGGAACTGACGGACACGCTGTATCGGGTGACGGAAGGAAAATGCTTTCTGGCGGTGCGTACCCCCGCGCAGTGGAGGAAAATCATGAGCAATCCGGGGATAAGGCCCGGGCTTGGGGAGCGGCTGGGACTGTTCAACGACGGCATATTCGGCTCGTCCACGGATCTGGGGACTTACGGCAGCCAGTCAAGAGACGAGGCGGGAGAGAAGGGAAGCTGGAGCCGCAGGGAAGAGCTGGACTGGCAGGCGCAGTTTCTGGAGGGCGTTCCCAACGGAGGAGAGATACTTTCCGGGGAAAGTCCGGTGGGATACCGGCAGGCCGCGGAAGAGCTGGCGCAGATGCATGTAAGTTATCTGAACAGCATCTATCATCCGGAACAGCTGGATTATTGGCGTAGGGAACAGGCCCGGGAGGACTGCTGGGCAGGGCTGAGCGGTTATGAATACATCGGCCGTCATCTGGGTTATCGATTTTGCGTTCTGGATGTAACGGAGAAAAAGGGAAAAGAACTTCAGATCACAGTGGAGAACAGCGGGTTCGGGAATTTGTGCCGGGAGGCGGAATGCTTCCTGAAGACGGAGGACGGCTCGGGGAGAGAAGCTTATCACAGACTGGATACGGATGCCAGGCAGTGGAGGAGCGGCAGGGAGACTTTGCTGCGGACGGAAATGCCGGGAGAGATAAAAGCGGGAAGCAGACTCTCTTTGCTGCTGAAACGGAAATCCGACGGGCGTATCCTACGTTTTGCCAATCAGGAGGCGGGGGACAGCCTCCTGCTGGGGGTGTTTGAGACCTTATAGACTCTGTCTGCGGATGCGGCGGAGAGCTTCCTTAAGCAGGTTCCTGCCTATGGTCAGGGAACCCAGTCTGCAGCCGTTTTCGTCATCCGAGCCTTCATTGGCCAGGAGAACCGGTTGGCCGGAAACAGGGTCATTGATTTCCAGGAAGAGCTCATAAGTTCCCGGGGGCAGGTCCTGAACCGGAAAGGAGGTTTCCAGGAGAATCTCTGTTCCGGAGTCCCAAAAGCGCGTGTCCGTGGGGAAAGAATAGACATAATCGGCGCCGCTTTTGGCATGCCTCAGAACCAAAGAGACGCGGAAATTCCGGTAACTGTTGGAGAAACCGACATTTTCCAGCACAGCGGAGAAGCAGGCCGTTTCGCTCCAGGGAGGAGAAAAGGTAAGGGCAGATGAGCGGACGCAGTACCGATACCCCAGGTGCCGGGAAATATAATCATAGCCGTTCATGCCGTCAAAGGGATCGGCGCCTTGCCATATCTGCTCCCGCCACTTGGAAAACACGTTTTCATCATAGGCGCTGTTGAGGTAGGAGACATGGGAACGGGCAAGGTCTTCCACTGCAGGGAGCAAATCGCTGCAGGGATCATTGCCCACCGTCTCCCCGCCGTTTGGCACATAACGGCAAAGGCTTTCCTGAAAAAGAAGTTCCTCCTGTCTGGGCCTTTTTCCCAAAAGAGAAGGGGGAGCATCGGCGGCTCCGTAAGTGCCCAGATCTGTCTCCGAGCCAAGCATTCCGTCGTTGAACAGGCCCAGCCGGGCTGCCAGAGAGCCGTCAAAGGCGTTTTCCGGAGACAGAGGCGTCGGGGAAGCCGTGACGGCCCGCCATTGTTCGGGAGTCCGCACGGACAGAAAGATGCCTGGAGCCGTGACCGAGGACAGATGGCCGGCCAGGGTGAGCATGTCCGTTTCCGTCATGTAGTCCGAGCCGTGCATTTCTCCCCAATTGCCTACGAAGATGCCCTGCAGAATGTAGATACAGTCCTCATAGGCATTTACGATTTCCGCAGTCTGAGACATATGGGTGAGGAGCAAAGAGAGCGTATCCGGCTCCGTCTCCCGCGCGCTGCCGTCCCAGTCGTAGAGAAAACGCAGGATCAGCTGCCTGCCGGTGCTCTGCCAGGCGTCCAGGATTGCGTTCAGATGCTCCAGGCCGGCGCTGCTGACAGGGGACCGGGCATAGTTGCGCAGGTTGATCTGCAGCAGGACCAGGCCCGGGCCGGGATTTACCGGGAGCTGAGAAGCGTCAAAGGATTCGTCGTCGGAGAGACAGTAACCATATATCTCATACCAGCCGATATAAGGATTGTTCAGCTCCTGGACGGATTCACGGTATACAGAGGAATTATAGTCCATAGAGCAAATTTTTGTGCCAAACCAAATTCCCACGGCTGTCAGGAAAATGAGGAGGACCAGGAGCAGAATCGTCAGTGCTTTGCCTGTTTTCATAAAGTATGTTTCCAATCTTACAGAAGTTTTATTGCTTTATTTGTAACAGTTCAGACAGGGCGCTGAACTGTTACGAGAATGCACACAAAACGCGAAAAGAATGCGTTTTGGCGCCCGCAAGTCTCGCAAAATTGCATAGAGCGCAAATTGCATAGAGCGCAAATTGCATAGAGCGCAAATTGCATAGAGCGCAATTTTGACTTCGCGAGAGGGGCTGTCTGAACTGTTACCTTTATTTTACAGCAGGAGAAACTGAACCAAAGCGCCTGGAGTATTGTAGCATATAACCGGGCAGAATGCCATAGAAAAATTCGTGAGCGGCGAAGCCGTGAACGGTAAACGATAACCGGGAGGGGTGGCATGAAGAAAATATCCGTAATCGTTCCTCTGTATAATTCGGAGGCCTATATCGGACAATGCCTTGGGTCCGCGGCGGGCCAGACCTATAAAAATCTGGAGATCTTGGTGGTGGACGACGGCTCAACGGATAAAAGCCCGGAGATCTGCAGAGAACTTGCAGTGGCTGAGAAGAGGATAAGGCTGCTGCGCCAGGAGAACAGAGGAGTCTCCGCGGCCAGGAACCGGGGCCTGGAGGAGGCGGCTGGGGAATACATATTTTTTCTGGACAGCGACGACATGATTCATCCCTGTCTGTTGGAGGAACTGCTGGGCCAGGCGGAAAAAAATCGGGCGCAGCTGGCTTTCTGCGGGTACAGAAGAGGCGACGGCCGTCAGGAGCAGGGGGATCCGCCGCTGTTTCCGGATGACGGGGAGAAGAGGACGGAGGCAAGGGCGCTGGCAGCAGACCAGAGAACTACGGAAGAATGGTTTCATGTGAAATATACGGACATTCTCTCGGGAATCGGCGGGAAACTGATTCTGCGGGAGGCAATCGGAGAGAAGCGGTTTGACACAGGGCTGACAAACGGGGAAGATACCTTTTTTCTATATCAGATCATCCGGGAACAGGTGCGCAGCGTCTTCTGCCTGGAGGAGTGGTATTATTACAGAGTGCATTCTCAAAGCGCCACCGGTTCTCCGGAGACGGCGCGGGGAAATCGGTATTTTGAGAGCGCCCGGAGAATCCGAAACGGAGAATACGAACGGGGCTGCGGGGAATACGCGGTGAGATGGGAGATTCTGGCGGCAGACCAGATCAGGAGAAGCTATACGGCCAGGCGGGAGGGGAAATACAGCCGGGACGGCCGGGAGATTCGTAGGCTGAAAGAAATCGCCGCCGGGGAGCGGAGGCACCCGCTGTTTAAACGGATCTGTCTCAGCGACAGAGTGCTTTTCTTCTGCTGCTTTACCTGCTATCCGCTGTATGTGCTGCTGAACAAAGCCGCGCTGAGACTGACAAAGGGGAGGAACCGGTAAAATGGAACGAGAGAATGGGGATGTGGGAATAGTGACTTTTCATTGTTCCGATAATTACGGCGCAATGCTCCAGGCATACGGACTGAAGCGTTTTCTGCGTGACAACGATATAGCGGCGGATATCGTGCGTTACGAGCCGCCTTACATGACGGGCAGGCACTGGTGGATTCCCTATGCGCCGATTCAGGGACTGAAAGGGCGCATCTGGGGGATGTTTCACATGTGGAACGGATTTTGGAGCCACATGCGCGTGCGGGAGGAGTTTGCCAGACAGAAGGCGAACATGAACCGGTTTCGACGGGAATATCTGCTGGAAGAGGGGCAGAGGAGGATTCTGTCCGTCAGGGGATTTCGGCGGATGCCCTACCGGTATTACATTGTGGGAAGCGATCAGATCTGGAATCCCGGTATTACCTGCGGGCTGCGTAAGGCTTATTTCGGGGCTTTTGTCTCGCCGCGGAAGGAGAAGGTAGTGGCCTATGCCGCCAGCTTCGGAGGAGCGGATATTCCTTCACGGTATGACGATGTGTTTTCCCGGCTGGTCAGGCAGGTGGACGCTCTTTCCGTCAGGGAGGAGGCCGCAATTCCCTATGTGAAAAGGTTTTATCCGGGGGAAGTGCGGGCCGTGCTGGATCCGGTATTTTTTCTGAAAAGGGAAGTCTGGCAGAAGGCTGAGATACCGCCCGGGCGCAGGGGGTATATCTTCGTTTATGTGACGGAGCCCAATCAGGATATGGCGGATTATGCAGGGAAGCTGTCCGCGGAGAAAAATCTGCCGGTCATCGAGGTGCGGGCAGGCCTGGAGGGCAGTAAGCAGGGTTTTGAGACAGATGTGACGGCGGGTCCGGCGGAGTTTTTGGGCTATATTCACAATGCGGACTATGTGGTGACCAATTCATTCCATGCGGTTGCCTTCAGCATCATCTACCGGAAACGTTTTCTGGCATTTGCCCACAGCAGCTTGAGCGCAAGGCTGCGGAATATACTGCAGATTCACGGTCTGGAAGATAAAATATGTCAAAATGGCGATATAAGGGATATTGACGCCCGGGTGGACTGGGAGGATGTGAGCAGGAGGACAGGGGAAGCGGTGAAAGAGTCCGCCGGCTTTTTGCTGCGGAA
This sequence comes from uncultured Acetatifactor sp., assembly GCA_910586515.1. Taxonomy (GTDB): domain Bacteria; phylum Bacillota; class Clostridia; order Lachnospirales; family Lachnospiraceae; genus Acetatifactor. The sequence goes on along the minus strand of CAJUGL010000005.1, from coordinate 49,993 downwards.
CCTGCAGGGGGCGCGTTCCCCTGAAAGCAGATGACGGAAGCAGATGACGGGTGAGGGGTAAAATGAATCTATACGAAGAAAAAAAGGCATGCTGCGGGTGCGGCGCATGTGCGGACAGCTGTCCTGTGGATGCGATCAGTATGAAATCGGATGATGAGGGCTTTCTCTATCCCCAGGCAGACAGGGAGAAGTGTATCGGCTGCGGACGCTGCATACAGGTCTGTCCCCTGAAGGCGGAAAAAGAGGTCCGGGGGCAGCAGTCCTGTTTCGGCGCCCAGGCTAAAAGCGAATCTGTTCGCGGAACCAGTTCTTCCGGCGGTGTATTTCCGATTCTGGCGGAGTATGTGTTCCGCAGGCAGGGGGTAGTCTACGGGGCAGCCTACAGCCGGGACATGAAGGTGGTGCACAGGGAGGCCGGGAGCGCGGAGGAACTGGAAGCGTTGAAGAGAACCAAGTATGTGCAGAGTGATCTGCAGGGGATATACCGCAGTATACGGGAGCGGCTGAAGGAGGGGCGATGGGTATTGTTCTGCGGAACGCCCTGTCAGGCCCATGGGCTGAGACTGTTTCTGGGGGAGCCGCATTCCAGGCTCATCACTGCGGATCTGGTCTGCTACGGCGTGCCCTCTCCGGGGATATGGAGGGATTATGTGAAGTATCTGGAGCGGAAAAGCGGCGGAAAGATGACGGATTTTTCCTTCCGGGATAAACGGAACCGGGATAACGGACACAGCCGTTCCTATGTGGCCGGCGGCAGGGAGCGGGCGGATTCTCTCTATGCGGATATTTACAGCAGAATGTATTTTGCCGATTATACGATCCGGCCCTCCTGCTATGAATGCGGGTACTGCACCCCGGACAGGCACAGCGATTTTACTTTGGGGGACTTCTGGGGGATTGAGAAAGTCAGGCCGGACAGGGACGACGGCATGGGAACCTCTCTGGTGATTCTCCATACGGACAAGGCAAGGGAAGTATGGGAACAGGTGAAGGAGGAGCTGGACTGGTTTTCCTGCAGCAAAAAGGATGTGCTCCAGCCCAGGCTGAAGGGCCCCACGGAAATGCCTGCAGGGCGGGAAGGCTTTATGAAGCGGTATAAGGCATTGCCGTTTTCCTTGTTCCGCCTGTTTTTTGCCTGGGGCATGTTTGTCCGGGATCTGCGGAGGAGAGCGGGCTGGAGATGAAGAGACGTAACAGTTCAGACAGGGCGCTGAACTGTTACGAAGAGACTGCAGTATATGGAGAAAACGGGGGAGGCTGGTATGCTTGAAAAATTTCGCTATCTGACGGGAATATTGGAGAAAAAGGAGCAGAGAACCTGGAAACTTTACGGGGTTTTCGGTCTGCTGAGTCCGGTGGTGGATATCTTCAGTTTTTCCGTAATCATCTATATTATCAACAGAGTTGTGGAGGAGAATCAGGCATCTGACAGACTGATTGCCTTTACCCTTTTTATGATTGTTCTGTCTCTGTTGAAATGCGGATTTGAATTATATAAAAGCAAGATTTCCAATCGGTTTATTTATGAGGGCGCCCAGAAGCTGTCCATGAAAATCTATGAATTGACAATCAAGGAGGAGCTGACGGAGCACAACCGGAAGACTGCCATGCAGGCGCTGAACCTGGTACGAAACGATACCACCAGCTGCGTACAGATTATCATAGACTGCATCGGGATCGTGGTGAACGGCATTACCATGGCCGGATACGGGGCGCTGCTGATTCTGGCTTCCGGATGGGTGGGGGTGCTGAGCTGTATTGTATTGCTGCTGCTGATGGCTTTTGCGTTTGTCAGGACCCGGGCGAGGATGAAGGCCTACGGGGAGAAAAGCAGAGCCTGCTCCATCAATGCCAATGCCCAGATAACCATTGCTTTCGGCTCTTTCAAGGAGATGAAAATCGACGACCGCTCGGCCTTTGTGATGGGAAAATACGGGGAGGCCAGCAAGGATTACGCCCAGGTGCAGGGGGAGTACAAATACAAGCTCAACAGCATTGGGGTTATCCTGCAGAATTCCATTATGGCGGCCATGTTCGCGGCGCTGGCGGTGATCCTGGTATTCGGGACGAATCTGGCTGCGGTGCTGGCTCCCATGGTGGTCTACATCACGGCTCTGGTCAGGATGCTGCCCATGGCTTACGTGGTCTTAAGCGGGATGAACAATGTGGAATTTGCCGGGAAGGCCTATGACGCGGTTCGGCAGAGTATGGCTGCCTATGAGGAGATGAAAGCCCGGGAGGAGAGTTTCCGGCATATGCGGCGGAAAGAGCTGACCTTTCGGAAGGGGGTTTCCGTCAGAAATCTGACCTTCGGCTATAACGACAGGGTAAAGATTTTCGAGAACGCTTCCATCGATATTCCGGTGGGCTGTTCCATTGCCGTCATCGGGGCTTCCGGGGCGGGCAAAACCACTTTCGTGGATCTGCTGCTGGGATTGCTGAAACCGGAGAGCGGTCATGTCTTCTTTGACGACTATGACATTGTTGAGGGGAGAGATTCGGAAGGTCCCTGCAGAGCCGGCATGGGGAAACTGGTGAGCTACATCCCCCAGACCGTGTATCTCAACGGGGAGACGGTGCAGAACAATGTAGCCTTTTTTGAGGACGAGAAGGAGATCGATGAGGCCAAGGTGGCGGAGTGTCTGAAATGCGCCCAGATATGGGAGGATGTGCAGCGGATGCCCGAAGGGGTGCACACACTGATCGGAGAGAACGGAACCGCCATCTCCGGGGGGCAGCGTCAGCGCATTGCTCTGGCAAGGGCGCTGTACAAGGATTTCGAGCTGTTGGTTATGGACGAGGCCACGGCGGCGCTGGATATGGAGACGGAGATGGCCGTGATCGATTCCATCCGTCAGATTAAGGAGAACAAGACGCTGATCATGGTAACCCATCATATGAGCCTGGCCAATGAGTGCGATGTAGTCTACCGGATTGAGAACCGGAAGATCGTGCAGGTAAAGTAGGGAATGGGCAAAATGCTTTTGGAAGCAAAAAGGCGCCTGAAGGACAGGGAACGGAAGAAACGACACAAAAAAGCAGGAGGCAGGAAGAATGGCGCAGGAAGTAAATGAACTGCAGAAGGGCAGGGTCTCCGTGGTTACCCCGGTATACAACGGAGAATCCTATCTGTCCGGAATGCTGGATTCCGTGCTGGCCCAGACATATCCGGACATAGAGATGATTCTGGTGGACGACGGATCGGCGGACGGCACCATAAAGGCGGCGGAGGAATATCGGGAGAAGTTTGCCGCCAGGGGATACGGGTACCGGATCGTGGCTGCGGAACATAAAAACGCTTCAGGAGCCATCAACGCGGGCCTGCCCCATGTGACGGGAGAATATCTGATCTGGCCGGACAGCGACGATATTCTGGAGCCGGAATCCGTGGCGAAAAGGGTGGAATATCTGCGGAAGCATCCGGAATACCAATGTGTCAGATCGCTGTCATACTATTTTGATCAGGAGACGGGGGCTTTGCTGGATACTGCGGATGAACAGACGGGGGATCTGAACAGAGAGGAGCTGTTCTGGGACATTCTGGAACTGCGGACCTTTGTCTGCTGCGGCTGTTATATGCTGAAGTCCGCCGACTTTTTTGCCGTCTATCCGGAGAGGCGGATACCGGAATATGATGTGGGGCAGAACTTTCAGATGCTGCTGCCATTTATGTACGGGCACAGATGTCCGACTATCCGTGAGAAATTATACGGCGTTGCGGTTAGGCGGGGCAGTCATTCCAGAAGGAAGCTGACGCAGGCGCAGGAGGAGAAAAAGTATGCCGACTATGAGATGCTGATGGATGACATCGCGGAAATCTGCGGCATAGAGGATGAAGAGTCAAAGAAGCGCCTGCTTTGCTGGAAAGCTCGCCGCAGATACAGGATCTCGCTGAAGTACAGGAGGGGAAGGGAGACGCTGGAGGCTTTGCGGACGCTGCGCGGATGCGGCGGCTTTCGCCTGGGAGAAGCGCTGAAGGAGGTAGTCTGGGCCTATTTCGTCAGCGGATGGGTGGAGGAGAAAATCTATCCTCTCTATCGCAGAATCGTTCACCGCCGCTGCAGATAAAGGTAGCTGATTCGGGAAATCAAAGCCGTGAGGGGATAGCATTTCCGCCGGAAGGCATACACCAATATCTTTCGGGGCAGGATGCCGCAGCGCCGATTGTATCCGAGGGCTGTCCGGTATATGCCGAACTGCTGCATTTCCCGGCAGAGACGGCGGTTTTCCCGGTATTTCCTGGGGCTTAAGGGGCTGAATATCTCCCGGATCAGGACATAGGTGAGATTTTCCAGGGCATAGGAGTAAAAGTCCTCTTCCAGGGAAGAGAACATGCCGTTTTCGGTCAGCGTTTCCCGGACAGCCGTCAGCAGGCGGGTATGATTCTCATGTAGTCCAGGGTTGAAATCATGGGAAGAGGAATCCGCATGGATAGTGTAGTAATATACGGTCCTGGGGATGTAGGCGCAGGACCCGGCTCTGAGCTGGTATTCCAGATTGAACAGAAGATCTTCTCCGATGCGGATATCCGGTGAAAAACCAAGGGAGCAGTCTTCGATAATTGTTTTTCTGTAAGCTCTTGCGCAGGGAGTGCGGAAGTCGGCCCAGAGATTTTCTTCCAGGGGGCCGGGCACCAGGATTCGACGGATGAGCCGGAGCATGTCCCGGTCCTGGTAAAAATATGTCTTTTCGGCAGCGGGGGCAGGTGCATGACAGGACGGATTATCGGAAGCGGTTTTTCGATCAGATCCTGCAGCCGGGCAGCCAGTTTCGGAAACAGGGGCGCAGGCGGACGCTTGGAGAGCAAAATGGAACAGCAGAAGGTCTGTCTGGCTGTATTCCTCTCCGGCCACCAGTTTCAGAAAATCTTCCGAGATATAATCGTCCGCATCCAGGAACACAATCCATTCGCCCCGGGCTTCCTTTAAGCCCCTGTTTCTGGCGGAAGACACTCCCAGGTTCTCCTGGGTAAACAGTCTGACGCGGCTGTCTGTCCGGGCATATTTTCTGCAGATTTCCGGACTGCCGTCGGCAGAACCGTCATTGACCAGGATGATTTCAAAGCCGCTGTAGGAAGAAGCAAGCACTGAATTGATACAGCGGTCCAGATAGGGTTCGGCATTGTACACAGGGATGATCACGGATATCAATTTTCTGTCCTCATTTCTTTAAAGAGTATCTTTACTATAGTACATTTCGCCGTAAAAGGCAATCTTTTGTTGCTGTTTACGGCTTAGCCGGTTACAGGAACAGATACACAGAAATCCCAGGAACTTTGTGGAATGGGCGGAAGGCAAAAAGATGAAGGAGAGAGGGAGAAAATGTTTACCTTTATAGTGACATGTTATAATCAGGCGGAAGTAGTGCCTCACGCTTTGGAAAGCATTAAGTATCAGATTCTGAGATTCGGAAGCAACCTGGAGTTTCAGCTGATCATCACGGACGACGGTTCCCGGGATGAGAGCTGCAGGGTCATCCGGGGGTGGCTGGAGGAGAACAATGGTTTGTTTGCCAGGACGAACCTGCTTTTCCGAAAGGAGAATGCGGGTATCTGTGTCAATTATGCGGAGGCCCTGAAATGCATAGAGGGGGAGAGCTTTGTGGTGCTCAACGGGGATGATCTGCTGGCCCCCTACAGTGTCTTTGAACTGACAGACAGATTAAAAGAGTACGACCTGGTGTGTACAGCCTTTCTGAAGTTTACGGGTTCCGGAGAGATGATAAAGTCTTACGGCACCTATTTGGAGGTGGTGCTGCAGGAGTTCATCAGAGGAAGGACATTGGAACAGGCCATCAAGCTTGGATTTCCGATTATGGGGACCGTCGTATTCCGGAAGTCTCTGGTATCCGAAGGCGTGCTGGACTTTATCCTGAATTTTCGAACCGTGAACGACAGGGCCTGTTTTCGGAAGATTTTGGAGGAGAACAGGAATATTCGGGTATGCTATGTGAATCGTCCCATTATCCTTTACCGTATTTCGGCTGCATCCATTTCCAATTTCGCCAGTCCGACCAGAGTTCTGCACAACAGGGAAGTAGCCCGGCTGTGCAGGATAGAACGGGAGAAGGAGAAATCCCGGCTGTTTCGGCTGCTGCTGTTCTGGCAGGAGAAATCAGCAGCCTTCCGCACCAGCAGCAGCGCCGTAGTGAGATTATTCCGTTTCTTTTCGCCCTATTTTGCGATTATGTTTTGGCTGTATCTGCGCCATTACGGGGAAATTCGGAAGATGGAGAGAGAGCTGGTAGATTTTCATTGGGAGGATTGCAGGAGACATTATTTCGCCATGGCAAATGCGGGGAAGAGCGCGGGAGAGGATGAAAAATGTTACGATGAACAGTAATGCATTTTGCCCGAAAAATGCTTGACATTTCAGGCGGAAGACAGTATGATTAAAAAATGACAGAGATACCAGTAAAGGCATAGATGGCGTACAGTAGGGATTTATTTTCTTGCAGAGAGAGGAAGTCGGCGGCTGAAAGCTTCCTTAAGTTCGGATAAATCGCGAATTTCCCGCCGGAGCTGCCCGATGGAACCCCAGGGTGTCAGTCTGCGGAAGCGCGGAGGCGGAAGCTTCCTGCCGGCAGAGAGCGGGACCTGTGGGAAGTAGACCGGGACGCAGGCATGCGTTAAGTGCGCAGGAGTGTCGGCTGCCGATGTCTTTCGGCCGGCCGGAAGCAGGGTGGTACCGCGGAAGGATATTTCGTCCCTTGCAGTTTTAAATAAAGCTGCAGGGGATTTTTTTGTGCGCACGGGTACAAAGTGCGGTTCCCCGCATCTGGAAGTATGTCAGCAGGAGCTGACAGGTGCCCGGTGCGCGAGAAGGAATAAAATCTCCCCTGCTGGATTTTAAGGGAAAGTCCTGCGGTCCGAGTAAAAATAGGCGATAAACAGCGCAGAAATGAGGGAAAAATGAAGAATAAGCTGGAACAGATCAAAGAAAAGGCGATTTCGCAGCTCAGCGGCTGCGACACGGCAGACAAGCTCAACGAGATCCGGGTAAGTATCCTGGGGAAAAAGGGAGAACTGACGGATCTGCTGAAATCCATGAGGGACGTGGCTCCCGAAGAGCGGCCCAGGGTAGGTCAGATGGTGAACGAAGCCAGAGGTGAAATCGAAAGACTTCTGGAAGAGCGCAGAGGGAAGATCGAAAGGGCTGTCCGGGAGACAAAGATGAAGGCGGAAGTTATCGATGTAACTCTCCCGGCCAAAAAGGCGGAGCTGGGACATCGGCATCCGGATACCATTGTGCTGGAAGAGGTGGAGCGTATCTTTGTAGGTATGGGCTATGAGGTAGTGGAAGGGCCGGAGGTGGAGAGAGATTATTATAATTTCGAGGCCCTGAATATTCCGGCGGATCATCCGGCCAAGGATGAACAGGATACGTTCTATGTAACCGGAGATATTCTGCTGCGTACGCAGACATCGGGCGTACAGGTGCATGAGATGGAGAAGGGCAGGCTGCCTATCCGAATGATAGCTCCCGGAAGAGTATTCCGCTCGGATGAAGTGGATGCCACCCATTCGCCCTGTTTCCATCAGATAGAGGGGCTGGTCATTGACAGGCATATTACTTTTGCAGATTTGAAGGGAACGCTGGCAGTGTTTGCAAGAGAACTGTTCGGTGAGGCGACAAAGGTTAAATTCAGACCGCATCACTTCCCCTTTACGGAACCCAGCGCGGAGATGGATGTGACCTGTTTTAAGTGCGGAGGCAGCGGCTGTCGGTTCTGCAAGGGCAGCGGCTGGATCGAGATTTTGGGCTGCGGCATGGTGCATCCTCATGTGCTGGAAATGAGCGGCATTGACCCGGAAGAGTACACGGGATTTGCCTTCGGCGTGGGTCTGGAGCGAATCACTTTGCTGAAATATGAAATCGACGATATGCGTCTGCTGTATGAGAACGATATTCGGTTTTTAAAGCAGTTCTGATACCCGAGAAAACGGAAATCTCAAGGGGATTGATAAGCCGAGTGAAAACGAAAATTCAGGGGGTTCAGAAGCCGAAGAAGAGCAGAACCCAAAGCGGTTCCCGGACAGGAAACGGGAATCGACAGAAAATGCCGCGCAGGCGGGAGAAGAGTGAGAAAGGAAGACATATATGAATACAGCATTGTCATGGATTAAGGCATATGTGCCCGAACTGGAATGTACCGATCAGGAATACTGTGACAGGATGACTTTGACCGGTACCAAGGTGGAAGGCTATGAGAGAAGAGACAAAAACCTGGAAAAAATCGTAGTGGGACAGATTCTTTCCATAGAAAAGCATCCGGATGCGGAAAAGCTGATCGTCTGTCAGGTGGATGTGGGAACGGAGACCGTCCAGATCGTCACCGGGGCGCACAATGTGAAGGCGGGAGATAAGGTGCCTGTGGTTTTGGACGGGGGCAGAGTTGCAGGAGGACATGACGGAGGCCCTCTGCCGGAGGAAGGTATCCGGATCAAGGCGGGAAAGCTTCGGGGGATTCCCTCCAACGGGATGATGTGCTCCATCGAGGAACTGGGTTCAGACAGGAATATGTACCCGGAAGCGCCGGAGGAAGGTATCTATATCTTTCCTCAGGAGGTTCGGACGGGAGACGATGCGGCTGCTGTGCTGGGCCTGAGGGATACCGTGTTTGAATACGAGATTACCAGCAACCGGGTGGACTGCTACAGCGTGCTGGGCGTGGCCAGGGAGGCCGCGGCCACGTTCCGGAAGCCTTTTGTTCCTCCTGCGGTGAAGACTGTGGGAAATGGAGAGGATGTGAATGACTATATCTCCGTAGAGGTGCGGGATCCGGAGCTTTGTCCCAGGTACTGCGCAAGGGTCTGCAAGAATATCAAAATCGCCCCTTCTCCGGAGTGGATGCAGAGACGGCTGGCGGCCAGCGGCATCCGTCCCATCAACAATCTGGTGGACATTACCAATTATGTGATGGAAGAGTACGGTCAGCCCATGCATGCCTTTGACCTGGAGGCCATAGCGGGCCGCAAGATTATCGTGCGCAGGGCTGAGGACGGGGAGGAATTCCAGACACTGGACGGTCAGATGAGGAAGCTTGACCGGGATGTGCTGATGATCTGCGACGGAGAGAAGGAGATCGCCATCGCCGGCATCATGGGAGGGGAGAACAGCAAGATTACGGACAGGGTACAGACCGTATTGTTTGAGTCTGCCGTTTTCAACGGACCCAGTATCCGGAAATCGGCCAAGCGGATCGGCCTGCGCACAGATTCCTCCGGCAAATTCGAAAAAGGATTGGAGTCCCATAATGCGGAGGCTGCCATAAACAGGGCCTGCCAGCTTATCGAAGAACTGGGCTGCGGAGAGGTTGTGGGCGGCATGGTGGATGCGGCGCAGCCAATGCCCGAGGCGAAAGAGCTTCCCTTCAGGCCGGAGAAGTACAACCGGCTGCTGGGAACGGAGATTTCGGAGGCGGAAATGCTGGATATTTTCAGGCGTCTGGAAATCGGAACCCTGGAGGACGGAAAGGGCGGCATTACGCTAAAGATTCCGTATTTCCGTCAGGATTTAAACTGTGATGCGGATATTGCGGAGGAGGTGGCCAGATTCTACGGCTATGACAGGATTCCCTCCACCCTGCCTGCAGGGGAGGCTACGGCCGGAAAACTGTCCTATAAGCTCCGCATTGAACAGAAGGCCAGGGATATTGCAGAATACTGCGGATTTTCCCAGGGGATGAGCTATTCCTTTGAGAGTCCTAAAGTATTCGATAAACTGCTGCTCTCCGAGGAGGATACCCTGCGGAGGACGGTTACCATCTCCAATCCTCTGGGGGAGGATTTCTCCGTCATGAGGACCAGCGTCCTGAACGGAATGCTCAGCAGTCTGTCATTCAACTACAACCGCAGGAATAAGAATGTAAGGCTGTATGAGCTGGAGAATATCTATCTGCCCAAATCTCTGCCGATGACAGATCTGCCCGACGAGCGGATGCAGTTTGTGCTGGGATTCTACGGAGAGGGAGATTTCTTTACCCTGAAGGGGGTAATCGAGGAGTTCTTCACCGTGACGGGCATGGGGAAAAAGCCGGCATATGATCCCCGGGCAGGCAAGCCTTTCCTTCATCCGGGCCGTCAGGCGCTGATCAAATATGACGGGAACGAAGTGGGATATCTGGGGGAAGTGCATCCGGAGGTGCTGGATAATTACGAAATCGGCGCAAGAGCTTATGTAGCGGTGCTGGATATGCCCTCTCTGCTTCCCTTCACTACTTTTGACCGGAAATATGAGGGCATTGCCAAGTATCCGGCGGTGACCCGCGATATCAGCATGGTGGCGCCCAGGGAGATTCTGGCTGGGGATATAGAGGCCATGATTCTTCAGCGGGGCGGGAAGCTCCTGGAATCCTGTCAGCTCTTCGATCTCTACGAGGGGGCTCAGATCAGGCAGGGATTCAAGTCCGTGGCTTATTCCATCACCTTCCGGGCCAAGGACAGGACGCTGGAGGACAGCGACGTGAATGCCGCCATGAAGAAGATTTTGAACGGTTTGGAGCAGATGGGGATAGAACTGAGGCAGTAGGAATTGAAATCGCTGTTCTTGCGGTTTCTGTGCATCTGCTGCTGTGAACGGAGTGAACAGTAACTGTCATTCCTGATATGCCATAACAAAATGTAAAAAAGAGTTCCCATAAATTTGAAGATATGGTACAATATGACCATACTTAAGGTGTTTTAGGATTGCGGGGGCGCACGGCGCGGAGCAATCCGCAGTATCAAATATATTTGCGCCGGCAGGAAAGGAAAAGGAAATGGAAAGAAAAACGACGTGGGAGACCTATGATGAGGGACAGCTGGAGGCGCTGGAGAAGCTGAACAGGGAGTACCGGGATTTTCTTGATCACGGCAAGACCGAGCGGGAGTGCATCGACACCATTGTGAACACCATTGAGGCCGAGGGCTATCGGGAGCTGGAGAGCCTGGTGGAGAGCGGGGCGAAGCTTGCGAAGGGGGACAAGGTATACAGTGTGTGCATGAACAAGTCTATCGCCATGTTCCAGATCGGCGAGAAGCCCATGGTTTCGGGCATGAATATCCTGGGCGCGCATATTGACAGCCCCAGGATCGACGTAAAGCAGAATCCCCTGTATGAGGACAGCAATCTGGGATATCTGGACACCCATTATTACGGCGGGGTGAAAAAATATCAGTGGGTGGCCATTCCTCTTGCCCTTCACGGCGTTGTGGTGAAGAAGGATGGGACTATCGTGGAACTGAATGTGGGAGAGAGCGAGGATGATCCTGTATTTTTCATCTCCGATCTTCTGGTGCATCTGGCAGGAGAGCAGATGGAGAAGAAGGCTTCCAAGGTTATCGAGGGAGAAGCCATGGATCTGATCGTGGGCAGCAGACCTATCCGCGTGGAAGCCGACGGGAAAGAGGCAGAAGGCGAAGAGGGCGAGGACAAGAAAAAGGCCAAGGAAGCGGTGAAAGCCGGTATTCTGGATATTCTGAAGCAGAATTACGATATTGAGGAGGACGACTTTCTGTCTGCGGAGCTGGAGATCGTGCCCGCGGGAAAGGCCAGGGAAGTGGGCTTCGACAGAAGCATCATTCTGGCTTACGGACAGGATGACAGGGTCTGCGCCTTTACTTCCATGCGCGCCATGCTGGATGCGAAAGATGCGGAGAGGACCATGTGCTGTATCCTGGTAGATAAGGAAGAGATCGGTTCCGTGGGCGCAACGGGCATGAATTCCCGTTTCTTTGAGAATGCAGTGGCTGAAGTGATGAATCTGCTGGGCGAGTACAGCGAGCTGAACCTGAGGAGATGTCTGGCAGGAAGCTGCATGCTTTCCTCCGATGTAAGCGCAGGTTATGATCCCGCGTTCGCTTCCTGTTTTGAGAAGAAGAATTCCGCATTCCTCGGAAACGGCATGGTATTCAATAAGTTTACCGGATCCAGAGGCAAGTCCGGTTCCAATGACGCAAATGCCGAGTATGTGGCTCATCTGCGCAAGGTTATGGACGACAGAGGCATTGTGTATCAGACCGCGGAGCTAGGCAAGGTGGACGTAGGCGGCGGCGGAACGATTGCCTATATTCTGGCTCAGTACGGCATGAATGTAATCGACAGCGGCGTGGCTGTGCTGAACATGCACGCGCCCTGGGAAGCCACCAGCAAGGCGGATGTATACGAGACTTACCGCGGTTATATCGCCTTCGTGGAAGGGGCGTCAATGTAATGGCGGGAACGTCGGAAAAGGCGCACACGGAACTGAAAAAAAGCGATTTCTATTTTGAGTTGCCCCAGGAGCTGATCGCGCAGGACCCGCTGGAGGATAGAGCCTCCAGCAGGCTCCTGATGCTGGATAAGCATACCGGGGCAATGTCCCATCATGTGTTCGGTGAGGTGGCGGAATTCCTGCGGCCGGGCGACTGTCTGGTGTTAAACAATACCAAGGTTATTCCCGCCAGGCTGCTGGGTGAGCGGGAAGGAACCGGCGCCCGTGTGGAGGTGCTTCTGCTGAAGCGGCGGGGGGACGATATATGGGAGACCCTGGTGAAGCCGGGAAAAAAGTGCAGGCCCGGCACAAGACTTTCTTTCGGGAACGGTACGCTGAAAGCGGAGGTTCTGGATACGGTGGAAGAGGGAAACCGGCTGATTCGGTTTGCCTATGAGGGTATCTTCGAGGAGGTGCTTGACCGGTTGGGGGAAATGCCCCTGCCTCCCTATATCACTCATAAGCTGCAGGATAAGAACCGTTATCAGACGGTATATGCCAGATATGAGGGTTCCGCCGCGGCGCCTACGGCCGGGCTTCATTTTACACGGGAACTTCTGGAAAAAATAGCGTCGTCCGGCGTGAGGATTGCCTATGTGACGCTTCATGTGGGTCTTGGGACTTTCCGGCCGGTAAAGGAGGAAAACGTACTGGACCACCACATGCATTCGGAGTATTATATTGTGCCGGAGGAGACTGCGGAGGTGGTCAACCGGACCAAGGCAGAGGGCGGGAGGATTGTCTGCGTGGGAACTACCAGCTGCAGAACCGTGGAGAGCGCTTCGGACCAGAGGGGAATTCTGCAGGCGGGCAGCGGCAATACGGAGATCTTTATCTATCCGGGATACCGGTTTAAAGTGCTGGATGGGCTGATTACCAATTTTCATCTGCCGGAGTCAACTCTGGTAATGCTGGTCTGTGCCCTGGCCGGGCGGGAAAATGTGCTTGAGGCATATGGGGAGGCAATTAAGGAGCGCTATCGCTTTTTCAGTTTCGGAGATGCCATGTTCATTATTTGAATGCGGAAAAACGTTGAGATAAGAACGACTGATTGGACGCCCTCTGGGAAGCGGGCAGGAAGGTGAGAGTATGGATAGAGGAGAATTGATTCAGAAGTTTGCGGTGGAAGGCAATGCGGCGAGTTTTTGTGAATACGGAAACGGACATATCAACCGAACTTACCTGGCGGAGATTGAGCAGGGCGGAAAGCGGGAGAAGTTTATCTTTCAGAAAATCAATACGGATATCTTTCGAAATGTGGATCAGCTCATGGAAAATATTATGGGAGTCACCTCTTTTCTGGGCAGGAAAATCGCGGAACAGGGCGGTGACCCGAACAGGGAGACTCTTCAGGTAATACCCACGAGAGAGGGGGCAAGCTATTATCGGGATGAGGAGGGGTGCTACCGCATGTATCGCTTTATCACCGGCGCGGTGAGTCTGGATGCGGTGAGAAAGCCCGGCGATTTCTACGAGAGCGCTGCGGCCTTCGGTAATTTTCAGGCATTGCTGGCGGATTATCCGGCGGAGACGCTGCATGAGACTATTCCGGATTTTCACAATACCGCCAAACGTTATGCAGCATTCCGTCAGGCTGTGGAGGAGGATGTCTGCGGGCGGGTGAAGCTGGTGGGACCTGAGATCGAATTCCTGAGAAAGAGGGAGAGGGAATTGTCCGTATTGGCGGATCTTCTGGAGGCGGGTGAGCTGCCGCTGCGGGTGACCCACAATGATACCAAGCTGAACAATATTATGATCGACGCGGAGAGCGGAAAGGGAATCTGCGTCATTGATCTGGATACGGTGATGCCGGGGCTTTCTGTGTATGACTTCGGGGATTCCATTCGCTTTGGGGCCAATACGGCTGCGGAGGATGAGACGGACCTGGGGAAGGTGTCTCTGGATCTGGAACTTTACGGACTGTATGTAAAGGGCTATTTGGAGGGATGCAGAGGGAAGCTCACGGAGAAAGAGGTGGCTTTGCTGCCCATGGGGGCCAAGATGATGACCATGGAATGCGGCATGCGTTTTCTGACAGATTACCTTTCCGGAGATACTTATTTCCGTATTCACAGGGAGAATCACAACCTGGACCGCTGCAGAACCCAGTTTGCCCTGGCGGAGGATATGGAGCGTAAATGGGCGCGTATGGAAGAACTCACAGCCGCTGTTTCAGGATAATTCTTCAGGGCGTTTTACGGCGCGTTATACTCGAAAATCCCGGGAACTTACCCGGGGATGAGAGAGAATCATAGGTGAGAATACATAGAAGAACCTGCCCTATCAGAGAGTGAATGTGCTGATAGGGCAGGTTTTTGGATGAGTTTTTCACTCTGCCTGTTGAGCCAGGAAACTCACCAGCGCATCTCCCGGCATGGGTTTTGCGTAGTAATAGCCCTGAATTCTGTCCAGCTTGTGCTCCTGCGCGTTACGGACCTGAGAAGCTGTTTCAATGCCTTCCGCCACAATGCAGTAATCGTTTTCATGCATAATATCAGCCAGTAAACCGATAGTGCGAAGTCCCTTATCCGTTTCGTCCATCATCTTCACCAGAGATTGATCGAATTTGATGACTTCAAAGGGCAGGGAAAGCATACTGGAAAGGTTGGAATATCCCGTGCCGAAATCGTCCAGATAAAATTGGATGCCTCTTTTCGACAGATAAGCCATCACCTTCCGCACTTCGTCGAAATCGTCGGTTATGGTCCGCTCGGTGATCTCAATGCGCAGACGTGAACCTTCCACCTGATATTTTTCCAGATTATTCTCTATGCGTCCCACAAAGGTCGGGTCCAGAACCTGCTGCCCTGTCATGTTGACGGAGACGGACTTAAGGGGCAGTTCTGGATGGCTGCCCAAAAACTCACAAACCTTTTCCAAAACAATCCAGCTGATGTTGTCGATAAGCCCGTTTTCCTCGGCCATGGGGATGAATTCTCCCGGGGAAATGGGGGAACCGTCTCTTCCGCGCAGCCGGATCAGAGATTCCGCCGAGGTAAAACGCGCCTCGCCGCAGTCATAGATCGGCTGATAGTATACCTGGAAAGTTTTGTGTTCCACAGCATACCGCGTCTCATTCAGGATATACCTTTTGTGCAGCATGTCCGAAGTCAGTTCTTCATTGAAAAAGAGGATGCCTCTTTTCTCTCTGCTCAGGTAGACGGACACAGCATGGTTCATCTTGTCCAGCAGATCAATTTCCGTGTCTCTGGGATCCAGGAAGAAATGGATGAAATAGGCCTTTGCGGAGACCTCCTGGGTTACGCCGTCCCCCTCCACGGGCCAGTTCTCCTGAAATCGGATGCGGATGCGGTCAATGGCATCTTCAGCCTGCTGCTGTGTGCAGTCCGGTCCAAGCAGAATAAAACGGGAACTGTTGGTCCGGTATGCGGTATAACGCGGGTCAAAGGTTTTCAGATACTCCCCTATATCGCAGAGCAGTTTATTTCCGGTCTGAATACCGTGTTTTCTGTTTACTCTTTTCAGCTGAATCAACTGAACCAGGATGACATGAGCGTGAATGCCGTGGGCGATGCCCTTCTTGACATCCTGAAAAAAGGTGCGCCAGTCTCTGAGTCCCGTCATCGGGTCGCGGCTGACGGGATTTGACGTTTGATCTGTCATTTCAACATCTCCTTTGCCTCACGGACTTTCTGTTCCGAGGTGCGCAGTATTTGATATTCTCCCAGACCGGGAAGTCCCATGGATACATCTGTCCTGCGGTATTCCATCTGGCTGTCGAGAACCGTTTTTCCGGACATGTGGTAACTTGTGGCGCCGGTGGCGGGAAGCATCTGACGGATTGTGCCGGCATCCACGCCGCCGCCTGCCATGATATCCACTGTTCCGCGGCTTTCCTTTACCAGACCGGCAATCAGTTCCCGGCCTTCCAGGCAGTTTTCTTTTTGACCTGAGGTGAGGATTGTATTGATACCCAATTGCCTGCACTCTTCCAATGCCTTATAGGGGTCGCGGCACATGTCAAAGGCGCGGTGAAGGGTCATGTCCATCGTTCCGGCAGCGTCCCGAAGTCTGCGCATCCGTTCCGTATCCAGACAGCCGTCCGGCAGCAGGCATCCGGTCACCACGCCGTTGGCGCCCAGCTTTCTGAAGAGCGCCACGTCGCGGAGGATGATTTCGAACTCCGGGTCTGTGTACAGAAAATCACCGTACCTGGGACGTATCAGTATGTTCATCTTAGCGCCGGTGCGTTCCCTGATTATTTCATACAGAGCCTGTTCGGGGGTAGTCCCGCCGATAACCAGATTGGCGCACAATTCCAGCCTGTCTGCCCCGCCGCGAACTGCTGCCTCCGCCGATTCCGCGGAGTCGACGCACACTTCTAAAATGTAATTACCCATAGCACTAATCTCCTTTTGCCGTTAAAAATCTGCTTTATGTTTATCATACCTTATTTTTGTCCTCATGGCAAATGTTTTCTGAGACCCGGGACAAACGGGTTAACAACGCTATAAACTTTTCTCCAGGACAGCCGAAATAAATAGTATATGGACAGGGGTAAACGCTAAGGACAGCAAACAGGGAAGGACTATGTGTTTGCTGTTCTTTTTTATGCGCAGGCCCGCGTAATGTAAATTTGCCGCTGAAGCGGCGCATGGGCCGCGCGTCGAGTAGGGATAAAATCTCCCCTATTCGATTGCGCAGGCCCTTGCAGCGGAAGCTTATAACCCTCCGGGGAGTGTCCCGGGGACGGTTTGTGACATTATAGATAGTATTTTGTTACATTATCCGAAAGGGGCGGACCTGTCCTGTCGAAATAAAAAGCAATAGAGGTGGGGCGTGAGGCATGAAGGTTGCGATATGTGATGAGGATAAGGAGAGCAGCGCCAGGATGTGCCGTCTGGTCAGGAGACGGGAGCCGTACTGTGAGCTGAGATGCTTTTCTTCGGTGAGGCAGTTTCTTGAGGAGAGGCAGCATTATGACATACTCCTGCTGGACATACAGATGGAGAAGATGAGGGGGATGGAGGTGGCCAGGGTTCTGCGGCTGAACGGTGAGGACACCATATTGATCTTTGTAACCGCGCTGAAGGAATATGCGGCGGAGGCTTTTGAGGTGTCGGCGTTTCACTATTTGCTCAAGCCTGTGTCCGAGGAGAAATTCTGCGGGGTGTTCGAAAGCGCCTGCAGAGAGGTGCGCAGACTGGAGGGCCAAAAGGGCGGACAGCTGTTTTTTCGGACAAAGACCAGAAGTTTTACCCTGCAGAAAAGCGAAATCCTGTATGTGGAGAGCGCAAAGCGCAAGGTGGAGATTCATACGCTTCAGGACACAGTCTCCGTCTACGCCACAATGAAGCATATGGAAGAGCGTCTGGGGGCAGATTTCTACAGATGTCACAGAGGATATCTGGTGAACCTTGCCTATGTGGCAGGATACAGGGCAGGTTCCATACAGCTGGCCAACGGCGGAAACCTCTACCTGGCCAGGGAGAAGTATTCGGAGTTCGTCAAAGTATATGCGTCATACCTGCAGGGGGCTGCAAAACAGCAGTGACGGCGTGATGCAGTCCGGAAAAGCAGGCTGAAAATTCAGAGAAAAGAGGAATCAGGATGAGAATCAGAACAGGAATGAGAAGAACTACCGCGCAGATGGTGGGAACAGGGAAAAAGAGGGCTGGGATGACATCAAGGAGAGGTCTGCTTCACAGCTCGGTAAAAGGAAAGAGGAGCGGGGCCGTGTCCAGGCTCAGCGCCATGGATGCCAACAGCATAAGGAACGCCGGGCTTACCAGGGGCAGCTACGAGAAGCTGCAGAAGGCTTCCACCTCGCTGGCGGAGCAGATGGAGCTGCTGGCAGAGAAGGCGGGAACAGGGGGAAAGGATATCGCCGGCACGGCAGAGAAGGTGGCGGAGCATTTTAATGATACCATGAAGCAGCTTCGGAAGGCTTCCGGCGTATTGAATCAGTACTATTGTCAGTCCCTGAAGGAGATTTCCGCCGGCTGTCGGAAGGAACTGGAGGAGATTGGTATCACAGTGGCTTCCGACGGCTCTCTCACCGTGAATAAGACGAAGCTGGAAGAGGCGGACGCGGAGAAGGTCAGGGAAGTGCTGGGAGAGTCCGGGAACTTTGCGAAGCGTATTGCCGCAGTGGCCGGGAGAGTTGCGGACAATGCCAGGATAAATGCGGAAAATTCCTACAGTCATTACAATGCGGCCGGCAGTATAGCGAACGCGTACCAGAGCCGATATAATTTCCGGGGATAATGGGATGAGGAAAGCAGTGATCATCAGCGTTCCCGGGGCAGTATGTGGGGCGGGACGCAGGGAAAGATTTCGGAGTCCTGGAAATAGTAAACGGAAGCCTGTTGGAGTGGGCAGGGAGGTATAAGGATGAAAATCGGTGCAGGAATAACTGCTGGAGCGGGACCCTGGGGAACAGGGAGAATGGAGAGAGAAAGCCGTTACCACCGGAAAGCGTCTGAAGAAGCAGTGTCCGGAGGAAGCGGGTGGTCGGTTTACAGAAGCGGAATTAACGGCCTGCTGAGTGAAGACAGTGAGGAGCAGGAAGAGAATGAAGGGGTAGGAAAAACGGACCCGGAGGGCCTGGAAGAAAGCGCGGAGACGGCTGACCGTTCGGAGGCAGAAAAGATTTACCAGGCGGTGAAGGCGGGAAAGCGAAATCCCATTGAGTCGCTGCGGGAAATGCCCAAGGTGCCTTACGGGCATCTGGCGAAGGACGGAGTGATTATTTACAACGGAGTGTGCTTTGTGTGCGACGAGGAGAGCAACAGTATCTGTCTGGGAGATATGACCGACAAGAAAAATGTGCTGAACATTCCCCTGTCAGGAGGCGGTCATCTGAAGGTGAACCGCAACAGTATAGGCCTGCTCTCCAAGGCGGCCGGTATGTTCCTGCCGGAGGACCTTAATCTGATTATGCGCGCCATCAGTCAGGACACAAAGCTCCAGGCCATGCAGAAAGAGATAGAGGATGAAGAGGCCAGCGTAGGCGAGACGCTTCAGGGACGGGAAGGGGATTCCGTCGAACAGGCAGTGGACGGAGAGTGGGAACCTTTGACCGTAGAGGAAGAGAGCGCTGTTCACGGGTAGTGTAACAGTTCAGACAGGGCACTGAACTGTTACGAGAATGCACACAAAACGCGAAAACAATGCGTTTTGGCGCCCGCAAGGCTCGCAAAATTGCATAGAGCGCAAATTGCATAGAGTGCAATTTTGACTTCGCGAGAGGGGCTGTCTGAACTGTTACCGGAAAAATCCGGCTTGTCAACTGTCCGGCTCCTGTGTTAAAATGAATACGGCTGTCATTCACGGCCAGTCAGGTTGCGATGACCGGCGAAGCCGTGAACAGAAGCTGAATACAGGCTATGGGACAGCGGGGGAGGAAATGTCCGTGCCGGAAAGAGAGGTCGTTGTCATGCAGTATGACGTTATCATTGTGGGAGCTGGTCCCGGGGGCATTTTTTCTGCTTATGAGCTTGTTAAGGAGGCGCCTGGACTGAAGATCGCCGTTTTTGAGATGGGGCATTCCCTGGACAGGCGCAGCTGTCCCATAGACGGGGAGAAAGTAAAAAGCTGCATCGGCTGTAAGTCCTGTTCTATCATGAGCGGATTCGGCGGAGCAGGCGCTTTCTCCGACGGAAAGTACAATATAACCAATGATTTCGGCGGTACGCTCCATGAGTATGTGGGGAAAAAACAGGCGGTAGAATTGATGGAGTATGTGGATGCCATCAATATGGAGTACGGCGGGGAGGGAACCAGGAAGTATTCCACGGCCGGAACCCATTTCAAGAAGCTCTGTCTGCAGAATAAGCTGAATTTGCTGGATGCGTCCGTGCGGCACCTGGGGACGGATATCAATTTTGTGGTGCTGGAAAATCTGTATGCCCTGCTTAAGGATAAGGCGGACTTTTATTTTGATACGCCGGTGAACGGGATCGGGATTACAGATGGGGGATATACCGTCAATACGGGCAGAGGAGATTATACCTGCAGCCAGTGTATTGTGTCTGTGGGAAGGAGCGGCAGCAAGTGGATGGAAAATATTTGCCGGGAACTGGAGATTCCTACTAAATCCAACCGTGTGGACATTGGTGTCAGAGTGGAACTTCCGGCGGTGATTTTCTCTCATCTTACAGATGAACTCTATGAGAGCAAGATTGTGTACAGGACGGAGAAGTTTGAGGACAGGGTTCGGACCTTCTGTATGAATCCCTACGGTATCGTGGTGAATGAGAATACCAACGGCATTGTCACCGTGAACGGACACAGCTTTGAGAGTCCGGAGAAGCGTACGGCCAATACCAATTTTGCCCTGCTGGTGGCAAAGCATTTTTCGGAGCCTTTTGAGGACAGCAACGGATACGGTGAGAGTATAGCCAGGCTGTCCAATATGCTGGGGGGCGGGGTCATTGTGCAGCGGTTCGGCGATCTGGTAAGAGGGCGGCGCAGCAATGTGAAGCGGATTCAGGAAGGGCTGGTGACGCCTACTCTGGCGGCTACGCCCGGAGATCTGAGCCTGGTTCTGCCCAAGCGGATTCTGGACGGCATCATGGAGATGATTTACGCACTGGACAAGATAGCGCCGGGCACGGCCAATGACGACACTCTGCTCTATGGCGTGGAAGTGAAGTTTTATAATATGGAAGTGGAGCTGGATGGGAATCTGGAATCCAGGCACAGAGGACTTTACATTATCGGTGACGGAAGCGGAGTAACGCATTCGCTGTCCCATGCCTCGGCCAGCGGTGTATATGTGGCGAGGCATATCGGAGAAAAACTCAGGGCAAAGGCCTGAATTGTCTCCCGCTTTGTGGAGAATAATGAAGCCGTTTTGGGGGAAGCTGTCCGGTTCAGAAAGGGCCGGACGCTTTCCCCGCATTTTTTGTCTGCTCAGCTCCTGCAGTCCCATTCTATAGCGATGCCGGTGGTATTCGGGCCTACATGGGAGGATACGATCAGGTTCAGGTTTGCCTCCCAGTCGCTGTTGACCAGGGTCTTACATTTCTCGAACAATTCCGCATTGCCCACATAGATGGCTCCCAGGCGGGCAATTTTTCCGGATTCCGTGATCTGTTTAAGGTTTTTCAGAGCATTATTGATTCCACGGTTTTTCCGGTAGGGTTCAATGCGCCCGTTCTTCATGGTGAGGATAACCTTGATATTCAGAATATCACCGATTTTTCCTACGCTTGGGGAGACACGTCCTCCCTGTACCAGGTATTTGAAATCATCTACCACAAAGTAGATATCCACGAGTTCCACACGCCGCCGGATCTCCGCGGCGGTTTCCTGTAGGGATTTTCCCTCTTCCCGCAGTTTAAGCGCATCCATGCACAGAAAGCCGCTTCCCAGAGTGGCACTCAGGGAGTCGATTACTTCTATACGGCTGTCCGGATATTGTTCCAGCAGTTCTTTCGCCACCATGCAGATGGTGTTGTAGGATCCGCTTAAGCCGGAGGAAACCGCAATGCACAGAATATCCCTCCCCGACCGGAGAACGGCTTCAAAGCTTCTTCGCGCGAAATCTGGATTGACGCCGGCGGTATAAGCTCTGCGGTTTTTCAGTTCTTCAAAGAAAGCATCCCTGGACAGAATTTGTTCTTCTCCGTACATCACGGATTCATCAAAGTAGTAGTATTGGGGCAACATGGACACTGCTCCTTCATAGGAGGCAGGGAGATCCACGTCCCCGTCCGTAAATAGAATATAATCTCTCATAGTCAATCCTTTTCTGAATAATTTTCCGGGTTAAAAATTACAAAAGAATCCGCCCTGACAGCCACACGATTATTGTATATCAAGCAATTCCAAGTGTCAACATTCATTGTTGCGTCAAATAAGAAAATAAAAGCATAAAGAAAAACTTTTATTACAAACATCTGCTTTCCGGCGGGAACTGACTGCAAAAAGATATATTCTACCGGCATAAAAATGCCGCTTTTGGCCATGATAAACAGGAGACGCTGCCTGGCATGGCTGAAAAGGAGTATATCGGACAATGGAAAAAGAGAAGGACTGGATTTGGGAAGAAAACAAGGCAATCCGGGATGGGGAGAGGGCGCCGGGGGAGGAGAAGCAGTCCGGGGATCGGATCACCGGCACTCTGGAGACGGATATGACCCATCTGAACCGGATATTGGATGTGGAAAAAAACTTCGATATTATCTACCGGGTTATCCGGATCGGCGGGAAGGAAGCCTGCATGTACCTTGTTGACGGTTTCTGCAAGGATGATCTGGTGCAGAAGCTGCTGCAGTATTTCATGGATTTGACTCCGGAGAAGCTGCCAAAGGATATGCACGAGCTGTCAAAGCAGTGCACCCCCTATGTGGAAGTGAGCATAGATGACAGTTGTAATACTTTAATTCAGTCTCTGCTTTCAGGGATGTTTGTGCTGCTCATTGACGGTTACGAGAAGGCTTTGGTAATCGACGCCAGAACCTATCCCTCCAGGGGAGTGGAGGAACCGGAGAAGGACAAGACCCTGCGGGGTTCCAAGGATGGTTTTGTGGAGACTCTGGTGTCCAACACGGCTTTGATCCGCCGCAGAATCCGCAGCGCAGACCTGCATATGGAGATGCTTACCGCAGGGGAGAGTTCTCATACGGACATTGCCCTCTGCTATATGAAAGGCCGTGCGGATGAAGCCTTTCTGGAGGAAATCCGCGGGAAAATCAAAAATATCAGGGCGGACTCCCTGACCATGAACCAGGAATCCCTGGCGGAATGTCTGTACCGCAGGAAGTGGTACAATTTTTTCCCGAAATTCAAATACACGGAGCGTCCGGACGCGGCAGCCGCCCAGGTACTGGAAGGAAATATCGTGATACTGGTGGACAATTCTCCCTCTGCCATGATTCTGCCAACCACGATTTTCGATGTACTGGAGGAGGCGGACGATTACTATTTTCCGCCCATCACGGGAACCTATCTGCGGATTACCCGCTTTCTGATTTCCCTGCTGACGTATCTGGTGACGCCTACATTTCTGCTGCTGATGAACAATCCCCAGTGGATTCCGGAGCAGTTTTCTTTTATTATGCTGCAGGAGGAGCCGAACCTTCCCCTGATCTGGCAGTTTCTGGTATTGGAACTGGCCATAGACGGGCTGAAACTGGCGGCCATCAATACGCCGAATATGTTGAGCACCCCTTTGAGTGTTATGGCGGCTCTGGTACTGGGGGAATTTTCGGTGAACAGCGGCTGGTTCTCCAGTGAGGTTATGCTGTATATGGCGTTTGTAGCCATTGCCAACTATACCCAGTCCAATTACGAACTGGGCTATGCGCTGAAATTCCTGCGGATGATTACGCTGCTGCTGACCCAGTGGTTCCGGGTTTGGGGCTATGTGGGAGGAATTCTGCTTTCTGTACTGGCGGTGTGCTGCAACAGGACGGTATCCCACCGCAGCTTTATCTATCCCCTGATTCCCTTTGACTGGAAGAAACTCAAGAGCAGGCTTATCCGCACCAGGCTTCCCGGGGCAAAATAAATTTGTTTGCTTTTTGCAGTATTTTATAATAGAATGAAAAGGTAACCGGTGCCGGTGCGTCGGTTACCTGTTTGTTTATGCGCAGGCCTGCGTACAATCCCGTTAGAGAGCAGATAAGGCGGACAGTTTCTATAGGAGAACATAGCTGTGGAATCGGCGGCAGCACAAAATAGGGAAATGTTTAGGTGATAATGATGTATCGAATTGCCGTATGTGATGACAATCCGGCGGACAGAGCCTATGTGGCTGCCCTGATTGAGAGATGGGGCAGGGCCGCAGGAATGGGCGTGACAGTAGAGAGATATCCTTCAGCGGAGTCCTTTCTCTTTGCCTATGAGGAGGACCCTTCCTTCGACGTACTGTGTCTGGATATTGAGATGGGGGAAATCAGCGGGGTGGAACTGGCGAAGAAGCTGCGCCGGCTTGGGGCAGGGCTGCAGATTGTGTTTGTCACGGGATATATGGAGTATATAGCGGAAGGGTATGATGTGGAAGCGCTCCACTACCTGGTGAAGCCCGTGACGGAAGAGAAAATGAGCGCCGTGCTGAACCGGGCGGCAGAGCGGCTGAAAACCCGGGAACATACCCTGCTTCTGACCCTTCCGGACGGCGCGGTAAGGCTTCCTCTGTATGAGATCAGGTATCTGGATGTGCTGAAAAATTATGTCACAATCCACGGGGAGGAAGATTACAGCGTAAAAAGGACCCTGAATGATCTGGCCGGGGAACTGGACGACAGTTTTTATCGGATCCACCGTTCCTATATTGTCAATTTAAGGTTTATCAGAAAAATATCCAAAACGGAAGTAACGTTAAAGGACGGCACGGCGCTGCCTCTTTCCAGAAAAAAGTACGAGGGACTGAACCAGGCTTTGATCCATTACTTTTGAGTTGAGCTAAAAAAAGTCCGGCGTCGGACAGTCCCGGAATGGGCAAAAAAGACCGGGGCCAATCTGTTGTGGCGCACCGTTGGCAGGGCCGGAGGGAGGAAAGATGCGCCTGTTGGAAAAAATCATCGATAAAAGAATCGCCGCATACCAGAGCGATCTTCTGGCCACCCATTACGCGGAAGTGGAAAATATGTACCGCCAGATCCGGGGATGGCGGCACGATTACCGCAATCACATCCAGGTATTGGACAGCTATGCGGAGATGGGGGATCTGAATGCCCTGCGCTCCTATCTGAAGGAGTTAAGCATAGACCTGAATACCGTGGACGTTGCGCTGCGGACGGGAAATAAAATGACGGACATTATTTTGAACAGCAAAATTTCCCTGGCAAAATCAAGGAACATCACCGTCATGGCAGACGCCCATGTGCCGGTATCGCTGACCACCTCGGAGATTGACCTGTGCATTATCCTGGGCAATCTGCTGGACAATGCCATAGAGGCCTGTATGCAGCTGCCGGAGGAGAAAAGGCTGATCCGCATCTATATGGACATGAAGAATACCCAGTTATACATGTCCTTTACCAATTCCACGGCGCAGGGAAAGCAGAAGAAGGTAGACGGGAAATTCCGCACTACCAAAGGCCGGGAACACGGCTATGGTCTGGTACGGGTGGATACCATCGTGGAGCGGAACCAGGGCTATCTCAATCGAAACAGCGAAGAAGGGGCGTTTACGACGGAAATTCTGCTGCCCCAGTAGTCCGGGCTGTTTCGATGTGTCTACAGTGATGCAAAGTATCCCCAAAATAAGGGAAAATCGTTCTTCTGCTGCTGCAAATCAGAAAAAAAGCCCACTGAAGGAATTAATTGAAATTTTTTCACATATTTTCTGCTTTCTCATATTATAAACCAAATGAAAGTATATTGCGGAAAGGGATCGATATGCACGAGCATTTTAAGGATAACGACTGCGATAAATTTCCCGTAGCCATGGCTTATGTACCCTGGCAGGAATTTAACGGGATGTATGACGATCTGGAAAAGGCGTACTGTGCGGGAACCATATTCCCCGAACTGGATAAGCCTTTCACGGGAAGGAGATGTGTATCATGAGAGAGAGGGAACAGCTGTTGAGAGATATCGGGATGGCGGATTTTGTGCTGACAGAGCTGGCGCTTTTTCTGGATACCCATCCCCATGACCACAGGGCCATGGAATATTTCAACCATTACAATCGGATAAAAAATCAGATGGAAAAGGAATTTTCCCAGAAATATTTCCCTCTGAATTTGAGGCTCACCGACTGCAGTAAGGAATGGAGATGGGGAGAGGCTCCTCTGCCCTGGGAAGGAGAGTGCGCGTAAATGTGGAGTTATGAGAAAAGACTGGAATTCCCCGTGAACATCAAGGAGCCAAACGCCATGCTGGCACAGGCTGTCATCTCCCAGTACGGAGGACCGGACGGCGAGATGGGGGCCAGTATGCGCTACCTGTCCCAGAGATATTCCATGCCCTACCGGGAGGTGGCGGGACTTTTGACGGATATCGGTACGGAAGAGCTTGCCCACCTGGAAATCGTGGCGGCCATCGTGCATCAGCTGACCAGGAACCTGTCCATGGAAGAGATTGAAAAGTGCGGTTTTGCGAATTATTATGTAGATCATACCGTTGGTGTGTGGCCCCAGGCGGCTTCCGGATTCCCTTTCACCGCTGCGCAGTTTCAGGTGACGGGAGATCCGATTACAGATTTGATGGAGGACATGGCGGCTGAGCAGAAGGCCCGCACCACCTACGACAATATTCTGCGCCTGGTGAAGGAGCCGGATGTGTGCGAACCCATCAAGTTCCTGCGCATGCGGGAGATTGTGCATTTCCAGAGGTTCGGTGAAGCGAACCGGGCGAAGTTAAGTGGATTTCAGGGTTACTGTTCACAGGTGCCTCCGCGAAGTGTTTTTGTGCGTATTTTGCACGAAAATCACGAGACAGCAGGCGCCAAAATGAGCGTACTTTGCTCATTTCATGACAATAGAATTCTGCTTTTGAATTCTATTGTTTGTGTGCATCAGTTACTGTGAACGGAGTGAACAGTAACATTTCAGGCGGTTTCAGGCTCAAATCGGCACATAGCTCGATTGCATTGATTTGGCTTCTGTGTTAGAATGGTTTCAGCGAAGCAGTGACTGCTGTAATGACAATAGGAGGCGATGGCAGCATTTATGGGAATTTATCTGAATCCGCGAAACAGGGGCTTTTTGGAGTCCATCCGTTCCGAAATTTATGTTGATAAGACGAATCTGATTGCGTGTACGAATAAGCTGTTGGGCACGAAAGAAAAGTACATCTGCGTCAGCAGGCCCAGGCGTTTTGGAAAGTCCATGGCGCTTGAGATGCTGGCCGCATATTATGGCAGCGGCTGTGATTCACGGGAGCTGTTCGCAGGCCTTCAGATAGAAAGCGATGAATCTTTTTCAAAGCATCTGAATCGTTATGATGTCATTTATTTGAATATGCAGCAGTTCCTGATTGAGGCGGAGCCAGGAAAAGTAACAGAGTATCTGGAACAGGAAGTAGTGGAGGAACTGGCAGAAGAGTATGGGGAAATCTTACAGAGATGGGGCATGGGGCTGGCCGCGGCGCTCAGGAAAATCTATGTCAAAACGGACAAGCAGTTCATATTCCTGATAGATGAGTGGGACTGTGTCATGAGGGAACGGCAGGAGTCGGAAGCGCTGCAGAAACAGTATTTGGATTTCCTGAGGAATCTTTTAAAAGACCAGCCATATATCGCCCTTGTCTACGTGACAGGCATCCTGCCCGTAAAAAAGTATGGTCAGCATTCAGCATTGAATATGTTCTGGGAATATTCTATGACAGACCAATTTACTCTTGAGGAATATACCGGTTTTACAGAGGATGAGGTAAAAGCATTATGTGAGAAATACAATATGGATTTTGCACAGACCAGCAATTGGTATGACGGATACAGATTCCGGCAGTTCCGGCATATCTATAATCCCAGGTCTGTAGTTGCGGCAATGAAAAGCCATGTTCTGTCCAATTACTGGACTGCCACTGAGACTTACGATGCCCTGAAAATCTATATTGACATGGACTTCGACGGACTCCGCTCGGACATCGTGCAGATGTTGGGAGGCGGATGTGTCAGGGTCAACACGCGGAGCTTTCAGAACGACATGCGGAACTTCAGGACAAAGGACGACGTGCTTACGCTCCTGATCCATCTGGGGTATCTGGCTTATGATGCCGAGAGCCAGGAGGCATTCATCCCCAATAAGGAGATTGTGGGGGAGTTCGAGAATGCCATGAGCGTCAGCGGCTGGCCGGAGGTCATGCGTATTTTAAAGGCATCGGATAAGCTTCTCAGTGATACGCTGGATGGCGATGCGGACAGTGTGGCGAAAGGGCTTGACCAGGCACACACGGAGGCAGCCTCTATTTTGACTTACAATGATGAGAACTCCCTTGCATGTGCAATCGGGCTCGCATATTACAGCGCCAGAAAGGACTACAGGCTCATCAGGGAGCTCCCCTCGGGGCGGGGCTATGCGGATGTGGTATTCCTTCCCTTGCCCTCGGTCAGGAAACCGGCACTGGTGGTAGAACTGAAATATGACAGGACAGTCAATGCGGCTATCCAGCAGATAAAGGACAGGCATTACACTCAGGCGCTGGAGGGATATACGGGCGAGATATTGACTGTGGGTATAAATTATGACAGGGACAACGCCAATAAACATCACAGCTGTGTAATAGAGCGTCTGGAAAAACGATAGGAGCCGGAGTCTGAATGGAGCGGCTCAAAGGCTGTCTCGGGAGAATCATCTCCAAAGACAGCCGGTTACAGGTTCCAGACTATTTTGGCGCTTCCGTCTTCACTGATGCGTATTTGGTGAATCATTATCATTGCGACAGCTTTTTTTCGGTCATAGTCCGCCGTCTTCCAGGATTTGGCCGGGGCTATCGCTTTATTTGTCTCAGAATGCAGGCGCTTTAATTCTTCCATACGCTCATGGAGAGCCAGCCGGTCTCTTTTCAGCCGTGAAGCTTTCTGGTTGGCAAGGGTAAGGAGATCTTCGTTGAAGCCTCCCGCCAGCATGGTGTCCAGAAGCTGTCTTTCCTCT
Source organism: uncultured Acetatifactor sp. (assembly GCA_910586515.1). Lineage (GTDB taxonomy): Bacteria > Bacillota > Clostridia > Lachnospirales > Lachnospiraceae > Acetatifactor. The sequence goes on along the minus strand of CAJUGL010000005.1, from coordinate 21,248 downwards.
TTTTCAATGGATTTGATTTTCAGCTTACAGTCATTGATTTTCCCGATATGGGCTTTTGGAGCAGGATGATTTGTCTGGGCCAGGTCGGAAAGTTTCTCAGAGATGCAGTCATAGACCATATTCTCCAGATCTTCGGCATAGATAGATACTTTAGGTCCTGTACAGAGCTTTTTGTGTGACTTGCCTGTACAGTTGAAATATCTGCGCATTTCGCCGGTTTTATTTGTTTTCCCTTTTATGGTAGTCATCGTGTGACCGCACTTTTCGCAGATCACTTTACCGGCCAGCCAGCTGGTGGGATTGCTGTAACTGTTCGTTATCTGTTTATTCTTTTCCAGCTTCTGCTGGCATTTCAGCCAGATGTCGGAGTCAACGATACCATTGTGGGTCAGCAGGACCAGTTTCATGTCTGACCAGTCCGGATTTCCGGATTCATGCTTGGTGCGCCCATAGAGCTGAGCACCGTATTCCCCGGTGAACATTGCGGCATCGGTTATCATCTGGACGCCATGCCGGTCATAATAGTCGTATATGTCACAGTCCGCCCTGACATAGATGGGATTCTTCAACAACGCGGAGAGTTTTGCTGTGGTCCAGGCGCTCCCATTCAGCGGATTTTTGCCTTCTGCAATCAGGATATCCTGCAGTCGCCTGAGGGATACGCTTTCCTGGGCGTAAACCTCAAATATGTAGCGTACCTGGGCTGCCTCGGAGGGGAGGGGATTCAGTTTCTTGGTCTTGATATTGTGGATGACGGTGGGGACAAGCTCGAAGCCGTAGGGCTGCCTGCCGCCCATGTAGAATCCCATTTCGCTCCGGTGGGCATAAGCCTGGGTGACCCGGTTGATGGCGGATGTCCGTTCAAACTCGGCGAATACCATCAGGATTTTCACAATCAGCTCTCCGTAAGGGGAGGATGTGTCAAAGGACTCCTGGGAAGACACGAATTCTACGTTGTGGGCCTTGAATTCCTGAAGGATGTTCACAAAGTCCGCGAGAGAGCGGCTCATACGGTCCAGCTTGTATACGATTACCTTGCTGACCTTATCCTGTCGGACAAGCTTCATCATTTTCCGGAAGCCGTCCCGGTTGATGTTCCCTCCCGAGAACCCGTTATCTACGAAGGTAAGAATTTTCTCGTCCCGTTCATCCGGCTTGATGACAGACCGGCAGTATTCCAGCTGGGTCTCACAGCTGATGCTGTTTTCCCGTTCTACGGATTTCCGGGCGTAGAGAATGATTGCCATTTGACACACCTCTTTTCATGGCAGATTTTAGCCGGCAGAATCATAGCCTGATTTCCTGACGAGCTTGGGCACGATCATGCGGTTTTATCAGTACATGGAAGAGCTCGTCAAGGAGCTGGTCTCTGTGTCTTTTGTCATCGTCGGGCATCACAAGATGCTCCACATTGTGCCGGATGTCCTTAATGTCCGTGTATTCTTTTGTTAATGTCGCCATATGATTATACCTCCATTTCTGGTTTGGATCGACTTATAATGCGCCGCAAAGGGGCATTCGGTTGGAATCTATGTCGATTCCGTCTGTTACAATCATATGAGTAAAGCCGCGGCATATTTCATGGTTCAGCAGATTTAATATTTCCTTTTGATGCCCTTTCTTTTGTACATACGGTCATAGTAGCATTGATTGATGACTTCCAGCCCGTTTTTGTAATAGGCACAATAAAGGTATAGGAAGAACAGGATGGTCATTTTGGATACTGTAGAAGTGAGCGGTGGCCTGGAAGCCATTTGCTTAAATTGCTAATTTCGGCGAAGCCCTGCGCATTGTTCAGGATAGACTGGACAGCCGGAATTTCTATGCCTTTAATCCGGCTTTTGACAAATGCGAGGACTGCGGCTGCGACTGATGCGCAGCGGATGGCAGAAGAAAAATTGCTGTTGTAGATGCAGATAAGAGTATACCGGCAGGCAGTTCCCTGTTTTAGAGAGGGGGACTGCCTGTTTTAGGTATGCATTTTTGCATATGCGGTGTATGACAGAGTTTTTACAGGTGAATTCTTCCAATATGGACTTTCTGCGATTCTTGTGATTGCAGTGAGCAGCGCGGCAGGATATGTGCGGTTTTGTTATGACAGGGACTGAGCATTTCGGTTATGCGGGAGTCTGTGCATTTTCGGAGGTTCGGTATATGGAAATAGGAGAGAATACAGGCTTTTTTTGACTGCAGTGTGATGTAATCACGGAAAACAGGGAAAACTTATGGTATCATTGAATTATAAAAGAGAAGAAGGAGGGCTGTAAAATGTCAGCTGTCAATATTACCAAGAACAATTTTCAGAGCGAAGTCATGAGTTCCGATAAAACGGTATTGCTGGATTTTTGGGCGCCCTGGTGCGGACCCTGCCGTATGGTGGTTCCCATAGTGGAGGAGATAGCAGGAGAGCGGCCGGATATCAAGGTGGGTAAAATCAATGTGGATGAAGAGCCTGAGCTTGCAGGTCAGTTCCGGGTCATGAGCATTCCTACCCTGGTCGTCATGAAAGACGGCAAAGTCGTCAATCAGGCCATGGGGGCAAGGTCCAAAAGCGCCATACTGGGAATGCTGTAAGGAGACAGGCATGGAGAAACAGAACTGCCCTTCCCGAAGAATATCGGGGAGGGCATATTTCTGCATCAGCTCAAAACTTAGTTTTTAGAGGTAATAATGCCTTTGTAGGATGCAATTGTCTGGTTATTGCGGTAAATTAATCCAACAAGCTGTAAAGTTCCGGTATAGGTTATTCCGTAAATCTGTTCTTCCCAATAGAGCTGTTGGGGCGGATTGACTTTTCCTTCGTAGGTAACCTGTCGGGTTACCTCCTGGCTGATGCTGCGGTATTGAGCGGGAGGTTCTCCGTGGACTTCATAGTATATGCCGTCTTCTGTATAGCCGCTTTGGATAAAGGGGAGCTGATCCGTTTCGGCATGGACGGGAACGGACAGAGATAAGATTCTTTCGTTAAAGTTAAAAAGGTCATCATTAGTGGGTTCAGACGCGAATTCCGCTATAACATAGTAGGCGTTTTCACCATCGTAGTCGCCGTAATAGGCATCGCGGACCGTAAAGGAAGGCGATTTGCTCTTCATTTCTCCTGCCATCCAGCAAAACGCCGTGATTCCAGCAAGGAGTAATGTAGAGCAAATCCGCCATTGTTTATCGGTTAATTTTGGTTATTTTTTGATGGATAAAGAAATTATTGTTCAGAATCCGGAAATTAACTGATAGTCGTTTGACGGAGAGCCGCAGATCGCGTAAGATGATAGCATGAAGTGAGCTCATTTTCATTTATTTTTGATCTGTACTGAATAACCGAAATATGTAGTTGCCAAAATGGATTTTTCTGGTATAATAAAATTATTGAGAAAAATCATATAGACAGCGCAAACATATATTAGGTTATTGCGGTCTTGACCACAAAGAATGGTGATGGGGGTAGGTGGCCCCGCAATAAGAAAGGAGAATAGTCGGGAGACTTATGCGGCATAACGGGGGTCCGGCTCCGCTATGCCGTTTTTTAACGCAGGATTCTGAAAGAAGGAGGAGAAGTTTTATGAAGAAGGCAATCAGCAACATTTTTTTAACCGTGATGTTTGCAGGGCTGCTAAGCGGATGCGGCGCGGAGGAAAAGGAAGTCTCAGGCTCTTCAGATGCGGTACAGGAAGCCTCAGGAGGAGCGGAGAGTCAGGATGTTTCCGGGGAACAGGAAGTCTCAGAGTCGGACGGCCAGGAGTTATCTGTGAGTACAGGGGGCATACTGGATCCTTCGGCAGTGTTGGCTCTTTCCGGGAAAGATAATTCTCTGGATGTCTATTCTGCGGCGGCGAGGGCGGCACTGCAGCCTGAAGCGCCCGAGAATGCTATGGAAGGGGGCAGGGCGAAATCTATTCTGGGAGCCACGGGTGCCTATCATTTCAAGAAACATCTTCTTACATCTGCGGCTGAATCCTGGGATGAGGTTTTATTTGCATCTGGAGCGGGGAAAGAGGGTTCGGAACGTTATGAGCATAAAAACCAGCTCTGGGATATAGGTCCGGTAGTGGGAACAGACCATTACGCAACTCTCAATATAGAACTGCAGGAGGATGGGGAATGCAGATACTTCCTCACCGAGAGGGACGAAAATCATGAGTACCTGCGGGAGTTTCCTCTGAATTTTCTGAGAGGAAGCGAGAGTGAAGTGATTGCGGGTATTTCAGACTTTATGGTGGATCAGTCCGGAACGGTTCATCTGGTACGGGGAAACGGACAGCAGTACCAGCTTGTGTCTCAGGAAGGGGATATCCTGGGAGAATGCGCGCCTGAAGGCGGTAATATCAATAGACTGGTGCCTCTGTATGACGGCCGTATTGCCTTTGAGGTTACGGCGAATGGGGGCGGAAGGACTTTGCAGTATATGGACGGGGAGACCGGCATGCCGGTGTCGCTGGCGGCCCTGAAAAAGGAGGCATTATGTCTTACGCTCCTTGACGAAGATACTTTGTTGTATGCGGATAGGGAAGGTGTATATCGGAGCGGGCTGGCCGGGGAGAATCCGGAGCTGATTTACCGCTGGAACAACCATGGAATCATTGCTCATGGAGTATCGGTTCTGCAGGCGGATGAAGACGGGCGTATTGCGCTCATTTACAGTGACTCTGAAAATGATAACTATCTCTGCCTGGAACCTACTACGGAAGAGAGGCCTCTCTGTCAAATTACTATGGAGGTAAGTAGTTCCGATGTGGAATCCTACGAATGGGTGGTTGCGGAATTTAACAAGCAGTATCCCAGCTGTCATATTGAATTGGTCGGGCGTGATTTCGGAGACAGCACTACGCTGCTGACGCAGCTGACGGCGGGAAAGGGACCGGTACTGCTTGATCCGTCCATGCCCGGACTTGACTTCGAGGGACTGGAAGAACTGTGGGAGCCGCTGGATAGCGTTTTGGAGCAGATGGGCGTCACGGAAGAACTGCAGCCCACTGCCCTGGATATGGGAAAGATCAATGGAATCTTGTATGGAATAGTGAGAGATTTTTGCCTGGAGACAGTGGTTGCCGATCCGGAGCTTAAGGACTGGGATTATGACAAGTTTTTCCAGTGTGTCCAGGAGAGTCCGGAGATGGAGGCGATTTGTAACTACTATGACAGGGAGAGCGGAATCGCGTATCTTTTGCGCTTACTGAATCATGGACTGGATGATAACTACTTTATTGTGCCGGATGAGGAAACCGGAGCGATGCATTTTGACAGCGCTAAATTCCGCCAAATTCTGGATCTGGCGGAGAAGTACTGTGTTCGTGAGGAGGGGGTATTGCCCGGCAATTCTCTGCTGGAGGGAAATGCGCTTTGCAATACATTGATTATCCTGAAGCCGGAGGATGTTGCTGCATACCGCACCATTTATGGGGAGGATGTGAATTATATCGGATATCCCACAAAGGATGGAGGGACACACTTTATGGTTCCTTCGGGAATGCTGGCAATCCGCAGATCGGCCTCAAAGGAGGAAAAGGAGGCTGCAGCAGCCTTTCTTGCCATGTTCCTGTCCTATGAGGGGCAGATTCGGGCGGCAAAGGATATCAATTTTCAGTTGAGTGTGCGAAGAGATGTGCTGGAGGAACAGATTGCTTCCATGGATTCAAGAATACATCTGTCTGGTTTCGGTGAGGTCAGCATGGTGGGCAATATGAATATTGAATTGGACAGAACGACTCTGCTGGATATGATTGACAGGGCAAAGCCCAGCAAATCCTTCCCATGGGAATTAAGTGATATTATATATGAAGAACGGAGTCAGTACTTGTCAGGAAGCATTACAAAGGACATGCTGATTGATCATCTGGAGAATCGGATAGAGCTGTATCTGGGGGAGGGGAACTGAGCGGTCCGGGCTGATTACGGAAGATAGTTTTATCACTGATTTTTAATGAAATAAACGGTCAGGCGGCTCTTTTCTTGGAGGAGAGCCGTCTTTTTGTTGTGCGGAAAACCGAAAGCGTAACAGTTCAGACAGGGCGCTGAACTGTTACGAGAATGCACACAAAACGCGAAAAGAATGCGTTTTGGCGCTTGCAAGTCTCGCAAAATTGCATAGAGCGCAAATTGCACAGGGCGCAAATTGCACAGAACGCAATTTTGACTTCGCGAGAGAGGCTGTCTGAACTCTTACCCGAAAGCGCCTGAGCCGGAAAGAAATATGAACACAGGGGCTTGAAAATTTGAGTCAAACGATTATACTTTAATTAATCGATTCGGTCAAACCAAAATAGTCGGAGGTGAGGGCATGAGCGAAAGATTCAGAGAGCTTCCGGAGGAAAGACAGATCTGTATTTTAAGGGCTGCCATGGAGGTTTTTGCAAAGTATGATTATAAAAAGGCGTCCACGGATTTGATTGCATCCAGGGCGGGGATGTCCAAGGGATTGCTTTTTTACTATTTTCATAACAAAAAGGATTTATATCTGACGGTATATGAGTATGTAAAGCAGATTATCACTGAGGGAGTGGCGGATACCAGGCTTCTGGAGATGACGGATTTTTTTGAGCTGATTACATATGCCACCATGAAAAAGATCAGGATATTGGCAGAAAACCCATATATTGTAGAGTTTTCGCTCCGATCCTTTTATTCCGAGAAGGAGGAGATCTCCGGTGAGCTGAAGCTGAAAACCAGGGAGGGCATAGACGAGAATTACAGACAGTATTTTAGTAAAATAGATTTCAGCAAATTTAAGGAAGATGTAAATCCGTTTGAAATCTTTAAAATGATGGTCTGGATAGTTGACGGCTATGTTCATGAGAGACAGATGGGCAATGAACCCCTGTGTTTGGAAGAAATCAGCAGGGTCTTTGCAAATTGGACGGAGATGTTTAAACAGATTGCGTATAAGTCCGGCTGAGACATGTCGGCAGCTAATAAAAACAGCGTCTGGGTGCAGGGCGAGGCAGATGCGGAATTAAACGGAGGAGTATTTATGAGTGCCATTCAAATCGAGAACCTGGTCTGTGATTACGGAGGAGGAAAGGGCGTGTTCGACATATCCTTTCAGGTAAAGCGCGGGGAGGCCTTTGGATTCCTGGGACCGAACGGCGCAGGGAAGACCACTACCATACGCCATTTGATGGGATTTCTGAGGCCCAGGTCCGGAAGCTGTGTCATAGAGGGGCTGGATTGCTGGAAGGAAAGGGATAAAGTGCAGGCGAGACTGGGCTATATTCCCGGTGAAATCAGCTTTTTTGAAGACATGACAGGCAGGGAGTTTCTGAAATTCATCACCCGGTACCGCGGAATCGGCGACAGGAGCCGTCAGGAGGAACTGTTGGAGCGTTTTGAACTGGACCCGGGAAACAGGATAAAGAAGATGAGTAAGGGCATGAAACAAAAACTGGGGATCGTGGCGGCTTTTATGCATGACCCGGATATCCTTATTCTGGACGAGCCAACCAGCGGACTGGATCCCCTGATGCAGAGCAGGTTTATTGATTTGGTGGGGGAAGAAAAAAAGAAGGGCAAGACCATACTTATGTCAAGCCACATGTTTGAGGAAGTGGAGAGAACCTGTGACCGAATCGGCATTATCCGGAAGGGCAAAATGGTGGCTGTGGATGCGGCAGACGCTCTCCGGGAACGTCATACCCGCACCTACACGGTGACCCTGGCGGACCAGGCGTCGGCGGAAGCATTTGCCCTGGATTTTGGCGGCAGGCTCAGCGGACTGCAGGTCACAGTCACGGCAAGGCAAAGTCTGGAACAGATCTTTATGAATTATTACGGAGGTGAGGAGCATGCTGAACAGGGCGCTGTATAAAAGGGAAATGAAGGGAAGCATTAAGCTGCTGCTGATTTTCGGAGCAATTATAACTTTGTATGTTTCCGTTATTATCAGTATGTACGATCCTGAACTGATGAAAACTTTGGACAGCTTTGCGGAGGCCATGCCGGAATTGATGTCGGCTGTGGGCATGAAGGCCGGCGCAGGGACGCTCCTGGGCTTTATGGTATCTTATCTCTACGGATTTATCCTGCTGATGTTTCCCATGCTGTTCTGCATACTGCGGGGAAACGCGCTGATCGCCAGATATGTGGACAAGGGCTCCATGGCCCTGCTGACCGCAGCGCCGGTAAAGCGGCTGACCATTGCGTTTACGCAGATGAGTGTATTGATAAGCGGAATTTTGCTTCTTGTTCTCTACAGTACGGTTTTGGAACTGGTCTGCGCAGGCAGCGGCTTTCCCGGGGAGCTTGATGTAAAGGGCCTTTTATGGCTGAACGTTGGGCTGCTGTGCCTGCATCTGTTTATCGGCAGCATCTGTTTCCTGGCCTCCTGTCTGTTTTCGGACACAAAATACAGCATTGCTTTTGGGGCGGGGATTCCGATCTTCATGTATGTCCTGCAGATGCTTGCCAATGTGGGCGGAAGTGCGGAAAAGGCAAAGTATTTTACTTTTTTCACGCTGTTTCATCCGGACAGTATCCTGGCAGGCGAGGGCAGCGGGATTGCGGGCATTCTTATCCTGTTGGCATGCGCCGCCGGGTTTTATGCCCTGGGAATCATGATTTTTCACAGAAAAGACCTGCATATATAGCAGCGGCACCCGTTTCGGCAGACAGGCTCAAGCGGAGGAGAAAAGCAGAGCAGAGTTCCTGCTTTAAAGGGAGACGAATGATGGAAAGGATTTTTTCCAACAAGGATTTAAAGAAGCTGATTATTCCGCTGATTCTGGAACAGGCTCTGGCTATCACGGTGGGCATGGCAGATACCATGATGATCTCTTCCGTGGGCGAGGCCGCTGTATCCGGAGTATCTCTGGTGGACATGTTCAATAACCTTATAATCAGCATACTGGCGGCCCTGGCTACCGGAGGGGCAGTGGTGACCAGCCAGTTTATCGGGGCGTCCCGGAAGGAGGAGGCCTGCCGCTCCGCAAAGCAGCTTCTCTGGGTGAATGCTCTGATTACGGCAGTGATTTCCTTTCTGGTGATTTTGGGCCACAGGCTGATTCTGAATCTCTTTTTCGGAAGAATAGAGGAGGACGTTATGCGCAATGCCGTTCTCTATCTCATTATTTCCGCATTGTCCTTTCCTTTTCTGGCAGTTTACAATGCCTGCGCCGCGCTGTTTCGGTCCATGGGGAATTCCCGGGTCACGCTGAAGGTGTCAGTGCTCATGAACCTGATCAATGTGGGCGGCAATGCCCTCTGCGTCTTCGGCCTGAAGATGGGGGTGGCGGGAGTGGCGATTCCCTCTCTGGTTTCCCGGGCGATAGCGGGACTTTGCCTGTATGTTCTGCTGCGGAATCCGGACAATGTAATTCATCTGAACAGGGAGCGTTTCCGGTTTGAATGGGATGTGATTAAGCGGATTCTCTATATCGGGATTCCCAGCGGCATTGAGAACGGCATCTTTCAGCTGGGGCGGGTGATTGTGGTGAGTATTATCGCAGGCTTCGGCACTGCGCAGATCGCGGCAAACGGTGTGGCCAACAGCCTGGACAGCATGGGCTGCATTGTGGGGCAGGGAATGAATCTGGCCATGATTACGGTGATCGGGCAGTGCGTGGGGGCAGGGGATATAAACCAGGTGCGGTATTATACGAAAAAGCTCCTCCTGATCACCTATGGGGCCACAGCGGTGACCAACAGCCTGATTCTGCTGTTTCTGCAGCCCATTCTGGGGCTTTACGGTCTGGGGAAGGAGGCTGCGGAACTGGCCTATATCCTGGTGATGATTCATGACGGTCTGGCCATGCTGCTCTGGCCGGCATCCTTTGTCCTGCCCAATATGCTTCGGGCCTGCAATGACGTAAAGTATACCATGGTGACGGCGATCTTTTCCATGGTAACTTTCCGCATCGGTTTAAGCCTTGTGTTTGGCGTTTACATGGGAATGGGGGCAGTGGGCGTATGGGCGGCAATGGTGGCGGACTGGATTTTCCGGGTGTGCTGCTTTGTCGGAAGGTATTTCCGGGGAACCTGGCGAAAGCGCTGTAATCTGTAAAGCGGAGCTGCATGGCAGTCAGAAGACAGAAAAAACAGCGGGCAGTCCTCTGTGAGAGAGGATACTGCCCGCTGAAATTTTTGAATTCAGCCGATGTGGAACTGGCCCATCAGCTGGTTCAGGGTTCTGGCCTGGTGGGACAATTCGCCGGAAATGGCCGCGCTTTCCTGGGCAGCTGCGGAGTTGTCCTGGATGACCCTGGATACTTCCTTGATTCGGTTTTCCACGGAGACGATCATATCCGCCTGCTGTACACTGGCTGAGGCAATTTCATCTGTCAGTGTGCGGATAGACTGGATACACTCGCTGATGACCTTCATGGCTGCGATGGCATGATCCGTGGATTCCGTTCCTGTTTTGACATCCTCAATGGAACGGCCGATCAGGGTACTGGTGTTTCCTGCGGCTTCCGCGGATTTGGAGGCCAGAACCCGCACTTCTTCCGCAACCACGGAAAAGCCTTTCCCCGCTTCGCCTGCCCGGGCGGCCTCCACGGCTGCGTTCAGGGCCAGGATATTGGTCTGGAAGGCGATATCCTCAATGGTCTTGATAATGCTGACAATGCACTGTAGCCACTTCCCCGTATACCTCCGCCTCATGATCCCGGACCATGAAGACCCAGTTGCGGTCTTTGAGGTATTTATAGACCACAAGCTGGTCTACGCCTGCTTCGTCCTGATAGGAGTAGATGCCGGCCTGTGTGTCGCCGTCGGTCCGGATCCGGTTCAGGATTTCCAGGTATCCCCGGTCCGTGGTCTCGGTGTTCAGCAGGGATTCGTCCTCGTGGTAGAGGTAGGTGCCAGTGTCCACGTTCAGGAACACGTATTGGCTGTTGGGCAGACCTTTAATATTCAGATCAAGCAATTTTTGGTGTTTTTCAAGTATGACGTTTCAAGCGTTTGCGTTAGATGTCTGTCAGTACGTTGCTCTTTATAGCCTCCGCGAAGTGTTTTCGCGGGAGTTTTGCATGAAAATCCCCCGAATTTCGGACTATACAAACAGCTGTTTTGTATGCTACAATGGAGCCGTGCAAAAGGGACATTCCAGGAGGGAAAGCTGTCGCGGCGATGCGAAATCAGGGGCGGAGCAGGGGAGGAACGGCAGGATTTCAGGCGGGAACGGCAGTGAGATACATACTGCGGCTTAGGACAGGATGCGGGGGTTAAGGCTATGGCGGATTTATTCGAGAATCTAAATGACAGGCAGCGGGAAGCGGTGCTGGAGACAGAGGGGTATGTGAGAGTGATTGCCGGCGCCGGCAGCGGGAAGACAAAGCTGCTGGTGAGCCGTTACGCCTACCTTGTACAGGATTACGGTATCGATTCGTCCAATATTTTGTGTGTCACGTTTACCAACAAGGCCGCCGGTGAGATGAAGAAGAGGATACGGGAACTGATCGGGGAGGAACATGCCGTGAGCCTTATCTGCACTTACCATGGGTTTTGCAATCGCCTGCTGCGGGAGAACCCGGAGAAGCTGTTCCTGAACAGGCAGTTCCAGATTATGGACACCTATCAGCAGAAGGCTGTCCTGGGCGAAATCTATCAGAAATATGAGCTGAAGCTGGACTATGCCGGTTTTGAAGCCATACTGCACAAGATCGGTCATGTGAAAAAGAACACAAGGTATGTGCCCAGGATCTGCAATCCGCAGCCATGTGCTGTTTTAGAGGAAATAAGGGACCAGGATGACCGCATAATCGAAGAGTTTCTGCAGAGACAGAAGGCCGCCTATTTGCTGGACTTTCAGGATTTGATTTCCTTTGCCCTCTATCTGCTGGAAACGGATGAAGATATTCGGGAAAAGTGGCAGGACAGACTGAACTATATCATGGTGGACGAATTTCAGGACAGTTCTGCCGTGGAGATGCGGCTGGTGGAGATACTGTCCGCAAAGTACCGCAATTTGATGATCGTTGGGGATCCTGATCAGAATATATACGAGTGGAGAGGGTCCGACGTAAGGCTGCTGGTGGATTTTGACAAAAATCATGAGGACACCAAAACCATTATCCTGAATCAAAATTACCGTTCTACTCCGCAGATCTTAAAATGCGCCAATACACTGATTGAGAAGAACGAACTGCGTCTGAAGAAGGACTTGTTTACAAAAAACAGTCCCGGAGAGGCTGTGGTGCATTACCATTCCAAGGATGATGAGGAGGAGATGGACAGGGTGGCCGGGGAGATTGAGCGGCTGCACAGGAAAGAGGGATTCCGGTATTCGGAATTCGCCGTAATTTATCGGTCAGGATTTCTGTCCAGGGTAGCGGAGAAGAAGCTTGTGGAGAAAAATATTCCCTATGAGATATTCGGCGGTGTCCGCTTTTACCAGAGGATGGAGATTTTGGACATTCTGGCTTATCTGAAGCTGATTGCCTATGATGACGACAATGCGTTCAGGAGGGTGGTAAATACGCCCCGAAGGAGGTTTGGGCGGGCGAAGATGAACTTTCTGGAGGAACTGCGGGAGAGCGGGCATACCCGGGCCACTTTATTTTGTACCTTGTCGGACCATTTGGAGGAAAGGGTATTTCAAAACAGCGATGTAAAGGGACTTGTGGACTTTGTATGGCATATACGAGGGAAATGTCCGGAATTGCGGATATCGGATATTGTAAATCAGGTGACGGAAAAGACAGGGTATGAGAGCTATATCCGGGAGCTGGGGGATGAGGAGAGGCTGGACAATCTGGCGGAATTCAAGCGAATCGCCAATGAATTCGAAAGGGAGTTCGGAGAGAATTTAAGTCTGGGAGATTTTCTGCAGCAGATCGCATTGCAGTCTGCGGAAGCGGATGAGGAGGAAAACAGAGACACCGTAAAGCTGATGACCATTCATTCTTCCAAGGGACTGGAATTTCCGGTAGTATTCATTTTGGGATTCACGGAAGGGGTATTTCCGTCGGCGAAAACTTTGGGGGAGAGAAAGAAACTGGGGCTGGAGGAAGAGCGCAGGCTCTGCTATGTAGCCATCACCAGAGCGGAGAAATATCTCTTTCTGATGGAATCCGAAGGCATTTCCCAAAACGGAATCAAGAAGCTGGTCTCTCGGTTTTTGGAGGAGATCGGCGAGGAAAACTATAAGCGGATCGGTCGCATTTCCGAGGAATTGAGACGGGAAAGCAGAGGATATACGGCAAAGCTGAACGGGGAGATGGGGAACGAACCGGTTAGATGCATGAAACCGGGCGATGCGGTGGAGCATCATGTGTTTGGAAAAGGGGTTATTCAGGCAGTTGACGCGAAGCGGGGAAGCTATTCCGTTCAATTCGAAAAAATCCGGCTTCCAAGGAATATTTCCGCCGGTTATTTCGCGAAAAAGCATGAATGTCCGCCGGAAAGGAATGCAGCGGCTGCAGACGAGATTCCCGGTGCGGAAAAAGAAACCGGTCTGTCCCCCGGGGAGCAGAAGGATGGCGCCGGGGGGCAGGAGGGCGGTGTCGGGGAGCAGAAGGATAGCTCTGGAGAGCAGGAGGATGGCGCCGGGGGGCAGAAGGATAGCTCCGGGGAAGAGAGGGACACAGAGCCGGAGGCTTCTCCGGAACCGGAGGGGCAGGGAGAAGATTCACTGAAAGAAGCCCGTCTGGCGCTTCTTAAGGAGAATACGCCTAATCTGTGGAAAAGGGAAGACGTGCCTCATTCCGGATGGAGCTGCACAGGGGTGGATGATTTGGGAGAGCCCGCAGGCATCTGTGAGATGTGCGGTTATCAGATTATTCGATATGTCCATCATATGGAACATCCCCGATACCGCAGTCTGGCTGTGGGATGCGTATGCGCCGGTAAAATGGAGGGGGATATTGGGGAGGCCAAACGCCGGGAGGCGGAATTCAAAAAGCGGCAGAGCCGGAGGCTTCACTTTTTCGAGAGGAAATGGAAAGTATCTCAGCGGGGGAATGAATACCTTAAGATAGACGGTCATGTGGTGGTGCTTTACCATATTCCCAGGGGGCAGGTCTGGAAGTACTCCTTGGACAATGAGTTCGGCAAGGCTTCCTATCCGACCAGAGAACGGGCCATGGCCGGCGCTTTTGAGGCGCTGGAACTCTGCAGGAGCGGTTATGATTCCGGAAAGAGAAGGTAGAGATAGAGTCTGCCGTCTCTGTACTCGGCGCGGATGCTTCCTCCCATCCGTTCAACTAAAGTCCTGGCGATAGACAGCCCCAGACCGGTGGACTTTCTGCCTGATTCCACGGTATAAAAGCGATCGAAAAGCCTGCCGGCCTGAACGGCGTTCAGGGCCTGGGCGCTGTTGGAGAAAACAATTTCACCTGTTTCGGACAGCCGGATCTCCAGATCACCGTCGCTGTATTTTACCGCATTCTGCAGAAGATTGGAAAACACCCGGGACAGGGCGGAACGGTCCAGTCTTCTGCAGATTTTTGCTTCCGGGATCAGGATCCTGGGTTCGATGCCTCTCTGATGCAGGACAGAGTAGAAGGCGGCAATGCTTTCCTCCAGAACCTCCCCCAGAATCACGCGCTCCGGAGAGAGCACTTTTTCCCCGGACAGGATGACGGAATAGCGGAACAGTTCCTCTGTGAGCTGGGTCATCATCAGGGCCCTGTTTCTGATGATATCGGTATAGCGTCTGACCGTATCGGATTTTTCCTCTTTCTCCAGAAGATCCAGGTAGCCGAAGATGGCGGTGAGAGGCGTGCGCAGGTCATGGGAGATATTGGTGACAGCATTTTTTAGCTCCAGGTCTCCCTGCTGAAACCGGAGGCGCTGAGAGCGGAGCCTGCGCAGCTGCGTATTGACGGATGCAGCCAGGTTCCGCATATGTCTGTCCCGGCAGGAAATGTCAATGAGAGTGTTGGTATCCACCATGAGTTTTTCCTCAAAGCCGCGCCGGATTTCTTCCGCGGCTTTTTGCAGGAGTATTATTTTGATCATCAAGATAACCAGGATAACGGCCAGGGCGCCGATAACGGTCCAAAGCAGGATAGTATTCATGCCGAGCCTCCCATCTGTTTTCTGCTGCTGCCTTTTCAGGGATTCATACAGGAACAGGCCGCAGCTTGGATTTTCTGTTCTGTACAGCGGGCCGCCGGAAAATTCAGTTCAAATTTTTCTTCCGGAAAAGAAAGATTCCTGCGGCTGTGGTGATCATCGTGATGGACAGGGAAGACAGAATCATCCGCAGGGGATGCAGCAGATTCAGTTCAGCCATCTGTATGCACTGTCCTGTGGGAAGAAAATCCGCCAGAAACTGGTAGATTTCCCGTTTCATTCCGGTGAGATAGTCCGGATTCGGCGTAGGAGAGGTGGTTTTTATGCCCTCTTCCGCGGTAATAATGATATTGTTGACGAATTCCGGCTGCTGCAGGCGTTGATATAGGAAGGAGCCCAGGAGCAGAAGGGCGAAAAAGAACAGCAGGGATCCGACTTCCGCAAGGGCCTTGCGGGAGACCAGCATGCCGATAAAGGTGTAAACGGCGGAAAAGGCGGCCAGGTAGCAGATACTCACTGCCAGGTACAGCAAAACGCCAGTGCCCATTTTCAGGAAACCCAGCGTGGGAACGCCCGCCAGCCCGCCGATCAGCCATACGGACAGCAGCAGCACAGAGGCCAGGAAGCTGACGATCAGATTGGACAGATAGATGGCGGGACGGGTATGGCCCACAATGAGTTTATTCCGCAGGGTGCCTTCGCTGTATTCCGGGCCCAGAAACATGCCCGTGACCACGGAGCAGAACATGCCGATCAACAGGGCATACTGAAAATAATAACGGTCTAAAGAATAATTGTATTCTGCCATGGCGGAAGAGGTTGCCTGTCTGCAGCCGTTCAGGATATAAAAAATCGAGTAGACCAACAGGACAGCCATGGCCCCCCACAATATTTTGTCTTTTTTCAGCCGGTTTACATCGGCGGATAATAATTTTCGCATATCGTTTTCTCCTTTTTTATGAAATATACCGGGAATGGATTCCGGAGGAACAGATATTATCTGCCGGAACCGCTGCCGGAGTGGGTTTTGCCGTTCACCAGGCTCATGTAATAGCTTTCCAGACTTTCGTCCCGTTCCTGCATGGAAATGATCTCACAGTGTTCCTTTTCCAGGGCGGAGGCCAGCTGGGATACATTGAACTTTGCAAACACATCGGCCTCCGTGGCTGAGTGGATTTCATAGTCCATGCTCCTGCTTTCCAGAACCCGGGCCAGAGCCGCGGTATCGCTTACCGTCACATGGATGCATTTCCGGCAGGCGTTTTCCAGTTCCTCCGCGCTCATTTCCTTCAGGATTCGTCCGCCGTCGATAAAGCCGTAGTGGGTGGCCAGTCTGGAAAGCTCATCCAGAATATGACTTGAAATCAGGACGGTGATCTGCCGCTCCTGGTTCAGCTTCAGGATCAGTTCCCGCATTTCGATAATGCCCTGGG
Source organism: uncultured Acetatifactor sp. (assembly GCA_910586515.1). Taxonomy (GTDB): domain Bacteria; phylum Bacillota; class Clostridia; order Lachnospirales; family Lachnospiraceae; genus Acetatifactor. Next base: position 4,875 of record CAJUGL010000005.1, on the reverse strand, counting down.
GATCCAGGCCGTTTACGGGTTCGTCCAGGACCAGGAAATCGGGATCTCCGGCCAGCGCGACAGCAATGCCCAGACGCTGCCGCATACCCAGGGAGAAGTTTCCGGCCTTTTTCTTTCCCGTGTCCGCCAGGCCCACCAGATGCAGGGTATCCTGGATGCCCTCAAAGGACGGAAGGCCCAGAATGCGGTATTGATGCTTCATGTTTTCCTCGGCGGTCATGTTCAGAAAAATGGAGGGCGTTTCCACAATGGCGCCGATTCTCCTGCGGGCTTTGGAGATCTGTTTTTGGGTGTTTTGGATGCCGTACAGATTGTAGCTTCCGGAGGACGGGTTCTGAAGCCCGCAGATCAGCCGGATCAGTGTGGTCTTGCCTGCGCCGTTTTTGCCTACAAATCCGTAGATTGCCCCTTTGGGGACATGCATGGACAGGCCGTTTAATGCCTTGAAATGTCCGTAGCTCTTGCCCAGGGCATTTGTCTCTAATACATAGTCCATAATATTTTTCTCCTTTCATGCTGCTGAAAGAATTTTACCCGCATATAGTAAAGAATACCATAAAGAAAACAGTATGGAAACGGTAAAGATTTTTGCGAAAAGAAGGAAATTTAACTTGCCAAAACCGTCCGGGTATAGTAGCATGATAATACTTGTCCCTGAATGCGGGGGCAGTTGTTTCAAGTGGTTTTGCATCATGAAAAGGAGAAAAATTGAATGAAGAAAAGAAAAAAGCAGGTAGTGTCAGTTTTGCTGAGTATTTGTTTGTTTCTGGCTATGCTGCCTGCAGCGGCTCTGGCAGCTGAGGGGGATCTGCCCTATCGGTACTGGGATGGAGGCACCTGGCAGACCAAGACACTGCCTTCCGGTACATACACAACCGTTCAGAGCAGCGATGTGGACTTGGGCGAAGCCGGGAAGGAAACCTGGTATGTTGTCAGCGGAGATGTTTCTATAAATAATCATGTAGAGGGCAGCGGGCTTACGGATACGCTTTTTGTCAGAGGAACGGTTCATCTGGTCTTAATGGACGGCTCCATATTGAACTGCGGGCGCATTGTTACCAGAGCCAACAGCAGCCTGTATATCCATGCCCAGTCCGACGGTGAAGCCATGGGTAAACTGAAGGCAGGAGGCGGTATAGGCGAAGATGCCAGTGAGGATGTCAATGTAAGGATTGTCATATACGGCGGCAGTATAGAAGGCGGAGCCGGAGCTGTTCCTGTTATAGGGGGCTATCAGGGGGGGTATACCGTTACTGCTTATGACAGCGTGATAACATTGCTGAACGAGAGGGGCGGCCCCGGCATTTATGCTGATGATGTCATTCTTCAGGGATGCAGGGTAAATGTTCATTCTACACAGCACAACGGAATTTACGGAAAAAACAGCGTAGCCCTGACAGACGGAGAAGCGACAATACTGTCAGATACTTCTAACGGGATCTATTCCTCCGGAGATGTCTCGATAAGCGGCAGCACGGTGAATGTGACTGCCGGAGACGGAATGGAAAATACCTGCGGTATACTTGCTGGAGGAAATCTTATAATTGAGAATCAGGCAAAGGTAGAGGTGGAAAATAAAGGTACGGCAGCGGCAATGGAAGGGGCGGCGGGCATTACCGTCAGCGCCAGTGAGGTAACGAGCACATCCGATATAAGCAACGGAATCCTGACACAAGGCGTCATCAGAATCACTGACGGAGCAAATGTGTCTGCATCCGGGGCATATCCCTCCATATGGACGAGAGCCGGAGCGGAAATTGACGGAAGTACGGTAAAACTTTCCGGACAAAGCGACGGGATCTGGACACCGGACGGCGGTATCAGCATTTGTAACGGCTCAGAAGTGACGGCAAATGTAACCGGGGGAGCACTGGCTGCAGGGGGAGGAAATATTACGGTCAGCGGCAGCCAGGCCAGTCTGTCTTCGGAGAATGGCAACGGGATGTATGCAGGGGCAGGGGCGATAGAGATCACTGATGGCTCTAACGTTACGGCATCCGGAAAAAACCCGGCTCTTTTTGCGAACTCGGGCATTACCGTCAGCGGCAGCCGGGTACAGGCCGAGTCCGGGAATGATGTGGGAATCTATTCCCCCAAAAGCGCGGTGATTACAGACAGCGTGGTTACGGCAAGGGGCGGTAATTCAAATCAGGACATTCTGGTCAGGACAAAAGACGGATCTGCGGTTTCCGGTTCCTGGGTGGACGGAACCTACGGCGACAGTTTTGCTTCGGTGGAGAATACCATGTCTGTTGGGAACGGTATTGCTGCGGTGACCGGAGCGGCAGCGGTTCCCCGGGATGTTACGCTGCCTCAGGGAACGAAGATTATTATTCCGGAGGGCGGCAGTCTGAAAATAAAGGATAATGTGATCATTACCTCTCTGCCTTCCGGAGAAGATACAGTGGTTGATGAAAACGGAAATATTGAACTGCCCGGCGGCGCCGTTTTGACGGTGGACGGAAATCAGATTACGGTTCCGGCGGAGGGAGGTTCGGTGAATTTGGGTGGTGACGTGAATGTAGGTCCGACACCGGATCCGACAGCGGGTCCTACCACAGAGCCGACGAGCGAACCAGACCCGACAGCGGGTCCTACCACAGAGCC
>CAJUGL010000005.1:0-2168 GCA_910586515.1 uncultured Acetatifactor sp. | reverse complement strand
CGAGCGACCCCACAACGGAGCCGACGGCAGGCCCGACAGCGGAGCCGACGAGCGATCCCACAGCGGAGCCGACAAGCGACCCCACAACGGAGCCGACGGCAGGCCCGACAGCGGAACCGACGAGCGATCCCACAACGGAGCCGACGGCAGGCCCTACAGCCGGACCTACTGCAGAACCTGGGCCTACACCCGGACCTGCTCATATTCATAACTGGTCCGGCGCGTGGAAGAGCGATGCTGCCTGCCATTGGCATGACTGTATTGCGGAAGGCTGCAACGTTACGGAAAACAGCGGAAAGGCCGGTTACGGGATACATGTTCCGGGGGACTGGATTACGGACAGACAGCCTGCTGGGGAAGAGGCCGGCAGCAGGCACAGGCAGTGTGTAGTCTGCGGCGCGGTTACGGAGACGGAAGAGATTCCCGCAGCGGGTGACCAGGCAGAAGGAGATCCCTTTATTCGGAATGAGCAGGGACAGAAGGGGTGGAATGCGGTGAAAGAGTCTGCAGGGAAAGCGGAAGAGAACTCCATTGTAGATATCATCATGAACGGAGCATCCACTGTTCCCGGGGCGGTGCTGGATACGGTGAAGGGCAGAGATGTTACCCTTGCTTTTGATATGGGAGACAGTATAGTCTGGATTGTGAATGGAAAACAGGTCACCGGAGATAAAGTAAGTGATATTGATTTGTCCGTAAAAATGGATTCCGGAGATATACCGGCGGAAATGGTACAGAACACGGCGGCGGGGAATGCATCTGTCAGGCTCAGCCTGGCCCATAACGGGGACTTTGGATTTTCAGCAACTCTTTTTCTGAATCTGGGAAAGGAAAACCATGGATTCCAGGCAGTGTTATACTATTATAATAAGGCGGCGGGAAGACTGGAGACTGTGGGGAGAAGCGAGATATCCGAAACCGGAACAGCAGACTTTTTGTTTACTCATGCCTCGGATTATCTGGTGGTCATTGAGAAGAATGGAGATAACGGCAATTTGTCGGAAGAGGCAGGACCCTCAGATGACAGCCAGGAGGCAGTTCAGAGTTCTGCTCCTGTCAGTCCATCAACTGGGGAAAAGAGGAATTTGTGGATGGCAGCCGCCATTGGGTTTCTGATGCTGGCGGCAGTTCAGGCTTTCCGGGGAAGACGGCAGCAGAGAAATAAGTAGGCTGGAGGCTACTGTTTTTCCGTTTCTTCAGCCCGCATTTTAAAGCCGATGCCCCAGACGGCCTCGATATAGTCCTTTCCGTCAGCTTCCCGGAGTTTCCGGCGCAGATTGCTGACGTGCATTTTCAGGGAGCTGTCGGTGCAGTCAGGGGTGTCTTCGCTGATGCGGTCCAGCAGCAGCGATTTGGTGATGACCTGGGATGGATTCCTAAGGAGGAGCTTTAAGATGGCATATTCGGTCCGGGTCAGATGAACTTCGCTGCCGGACGCGGTTACCGTGCGTGTATCCGAATCCAGGGACAGATCGCCGAAAGTCAGGACAGAGGAAGGGGCTGAGGCCGGGCGAAGACGCAGTTGTACGGAAATCCGTGCAAGAAGTTCCATTGTGTCGAATGGCTTGGTGATGTAGTCAACGGCGCCGTCCAGGAGCAGCTTCACCTTGCCTGGCACATCGGTTTTGGCACTGAGTACAATGACGGGGATACCGCCGCAGCGCTGTGTCTCCGTGAGCCGTGCCAATACTTCCTCACCGCTTAGGCCGGGCAGCATTAAATCCAGAAGGATGAGATCGGGCCGGGCGGGACCGGACAGATACAGAAGGGCTTCCGTTCCCGAATAAGCCCTTGTAACCCCATATCCCTCACGCGAGAGGGTTTCTTCAAGAACATTTCCGATATGCACATCATCGTCTACGATCAATATGTTTTTCAAGGATAATTTCCTCCCGTTTGTGAATAATCTGTTGCTGTTCCCGAGTAGTTTTGTCAGGGCCGATGAGGAATCCTGACTATGAGGGACATTATAAGGGAAGCAGTAAGTCAAGTCAAGAGGCCTGTTTTTTTAATTGAGGATTTCATTAAAACGGGATATAATGGATTACAGCAGGGCGCAGGGTTCAGGCGCAGCTGTAATCGGGATAAGGACGGTTGGTGGAATTAATGTTTAACACGGGTCTTTGACAGCTCCATAACGCAAAAAGTATCTACAGGCCGCATAAAAC
>CAJUGL010000004.1:13067-109224 GCA_910586515.1 uncultured Acetatifactor sp. | reverse complement strand
ATAAGGTTATCATATAAAATATTTTTACTGTTCAATATGAAATCATCTAATAATTTATTTAATTCAGACATCTATATTCCTCCATACAACTTCTGATTTGCCGTTGCTTTATTATATATCCGTTTTTCAAAAAATGAAAGCGATTAAGAAAATGATTTCCCGGTTTCTTTCAGGCAAGGATAACAGGGCCCAGGCAGTAATCTCTTTTACCATATTGACTTTTCCCGCCGCTTCGCTTATACTTAAATCAAGTGATTTAAAACAGTTGATTTAGAAAGGAGAGACATACCATGCCGCCCAAAGCCAAATTTACAAAAGCAGAAATTATCGAAGCCGCCTTAAATATTGTCAGGACAGACGGATATGAAGCCCTGACCTCCAGAGCCTTGGGAACATACCTGGCCAGCTCGGCAAGGCCGATTTTTACCGTATTCAAAAATATGGAAGAAGTCCAGCAGGCTATGACCCAGGCTGCCAAAGCTTTGTATAAAGAATACGTGGAGAAAGGCTTGGCAGAGGAGCACCCGTTCAAAGGCGTAGGCACCCAATACATTCTTTTCTCTGTCAAGGAGCCCAAGCTTTTCCAGATCCTCTTTATGACGGAACAGAAACAGATTCCCGACTTATCCGGTGTGCTTCCGCTGATCGATGAAAGCTATGAGCAGATCCTGCTGTCCATCCAGGATGATTACAAAATCAGCAGGCCATCTGCGCAAAAACTGTATCATCATCTATGGATATATACCCACGGAATCGCATCCCTCTGCGCCACAAAAATGTGCCGCTTCACAGGCCAGGAAATCAGCACCATGATGACGGAGGTAGCAATGAGCATCTTGAAAAAAATAAAGGAGGATGAAAAGAATGATTAAAGCGAAAGACATCATAAAATCCTACGGAAACGGAGAAAGCCGGTTTCAAGTGTTAAAGGGCATCAGCCTTGATATTGAGGATAATAAAAAAGCCTGTGCTGCTGCTTTTGAAAGACAACCTGCAGACCGCTTCCAAAACGCCGAACCACAGAGCCGAAAAAAACAGAGAATTGCCCTTCGTGGAGGACTTGAAAAGGAATACCCTGAAATCGAAAAAGGCCCTTGTATTCTTCATTGTTTTTGCTTCATTTTGTTTTTCATCTATGACACAGATGTCGTTCAGTATGAAAGATTTCGCAAGTGAAATGATGGGCGTGATGATGCTGGCCATCGGGCTTATATTGGCCTTTACAACGCTGTTTCTCGCCATCACTACCGTCATCAACGGGAACACAAAAACCATTGCCATGATGAGGGTGTTCGGCTATTCGCAGAAAGAATGCTGCAGGGCAATTCTGGGCGGATACAGGCCGCTGTCTTATCTTGGTTTTATACTGGGAACAGGGTATCAGTACGGATTGCTGCGGCTTATGGTGGACATCGTATTTAAGGATATGAGGAGCATACCGGCATACGAATTTGATGTTCCCATTATGCTTGTTTCGCTCACCGCGTTTATTGCGATTTATGAAATTCTCATGTATGTGTATTCCGAAAAAATCAAGAAGATTTCTATCAAGGAAATCATGATTGAGTGACAGGGGGATTGTCCGATGTGCAGGAAACTATCCTCTCCCCATGCTGCGGCAATGTCAGGCGGCATTCATTATACTTCCGGAAAGACGCAGGTTCCCTTCCTGCTGTCCGGCAATGTGGAATGGGGTGTGCCGTTCCCGGAGTGTGAAGAATTAAAGGACCTTACCTTCCGGGTATGGCCGGAATCGCTGTGGGCGCCCATTTCCTTTATCTATGCCTATTTGAAAAAGCAGGGAAAAGAAGCGGACCTGTCCCGGTGGTGGTATGATGAGGATGCAAAAGTGTATCAGTTTATCGGAGAGCGATTACCTCGCCCCTTACTTCAAGTTTCTGATTAACTTTAGAAGAATGTGTTGAATTTTTTTGATATATTGTGTAGACTAAAGAATATATAACTTGATATTTGCTTTTCCGTACATAGCAGTTTGCGAATTTGGCGCAGAGGGTACTGCAGGGAAGGCATTTTGCCGTATGTAGGGCAGAGAGGAGCGCTGATATGAAGCGAGCAGTGAAGCAGTCTACACTTACTTTGATTTTTAACGGAATTTCCATCTTGACATTATTTTTTCTGATGTATTCCCTGATAGCCTACAGCGGAGCCAGTGAAGATCTGAACAGGGCCAATGAGGATCGTTTTGCCCTGACGTATAATGCCAACCGATTTATGAACGGGTCAGCTTATCTGACGAATGAGGTGCGGGCTTTTGCCGCGACAGGGGAACAGGAGCATTATGACAATTACTGGAATGAAGTGAATGTGCTGAAGAACCGGGATCAGGGGGTTGCCGCCCTGCAGGAAATCGGGATTACCGCTGAAGAACAGGGGATGATTGACAGTATGTACGCTCTGTCAAACGAACTGGTGCCTCTGGAAGAGGAATCCATGAAGGAAGTGCAGGCAGGCGGGCAGGATAAGGCGATAGCCTATGTGTACGGGACAGAGTACAGTGACGCCATTTTACAGATAAACGGGCTGAAGGAGCAGTTTTTGGAAGCCCTGGATACTCGCTCTCTGAGCAGGGTACAGGAACTGGAGGAGGAAGAGGGGAATATTCGGATGTGGATGTTCCTGGCTATGATTATGGTGGGAATAATACAGCTGGTGAACATGACCATTACCAGGGTGCAGGTCATGAGGCCTGTGATTGCCGTAAAGAACCAGATGGGAGAAATCTCAAAAGGAAATCTCTCGGCTGATTTTCCGCTGGAGTCGAATACTTCCGAGATCGGGATGCTGGTGGAGTCCATTCATGAGACAAAACGTGAATTGAAAAAATATATTCAGGATATTGATTCCGTTTTATCCCAGATGGCAGAAGGCAATATGAACTTGAATGTGGGAGACGATTATCTGGGAGAATTCAGGCCCATACAGAAGGCTATGGGGCAGATTCTGGACGCATTGAACAGTGCGCTTTCGCGGATTAACCTGACAGCGGAGCAGGTATCAGCGGAGTCGGAGCATATGGCTTCCGATGCCCAGACGCTGTCCAGCGGCAGTGTGGAACAGGCTGCTGCCGTTCAGCAGCTCTCCGCCAGTATTCAGGATATTTCAAAGCAGGTTGACAGAACCTCGAAAGATGCCTCAGATGCCAGAAGCTCTTCGGAGGACGCGGCTATGCAGCTGCAGGTCTGCGATCAGAAGATGGCGGCGCTGACGTCGGCCATGGCGGATATTTCAAGCTCATCCCGTCAGATTGGCGGCATCATCAAGACAATAGAGGATATTGCCTTTCAGACAAAGATACTGGCACTGAACGCGTCTGTGGAGGCTGCCAGAGCAGGAGAGGCGGGTAAAAGCTTTTCTGTGGTGGCGGACGAGGTGCAGAGTCTGGCGAATAAGAGTTCCGCATCCGCGCAAAATATAACGGAACTGATCGAGAGTTCAATGCAGTTGGTTCAATACGGAGAGACGCTGTCATCTGATACTACGGAGGCGCTTTCCGCAGTCATTACCAGCGCCAACAAGTCTGCAGAGATGGTAGAGCACATAGCGCAGTCCGCAGTGGAGCAGTCGCAGTCTCTGAAGCAGCTTACCCAGGGGATGGAGCAGATTGCGGAAGTGGTACAGACGAACGCGGCGACTGCCGAAAAATCTGCGGAATCCGCAAGAGAACTCAACAACCAGGCGGCAGAGCTGAAGCTTTCCGTTCGGAAGTTCAGGCTGAGAGGCAATAACAGAGGATAATTTAAAAATGTCCGAGGTTGATTCTTAAGTTGTTGATTCTTAAGTTAAAGAAATAATAGATAAAATTTTATAAAAAAAGAGATAAAATAAAGGAGTGGGAGAAAATGACAGAGCAAGTATTGCAGGACGGAGCAGAGAAAGAAAAGGAACCTGTCAAGGAAGTGGTGGTGGCTGGCGTCCATAATTACAGCCGGGAGGATTCTTATGTGGTTCCCACGGACCCCAGAGTGCTGAAGAAACTGGAGTGGTTCAAGGATCAGAAGTTGGGATTGATGATGCACTGGGGACCTTATTCTCAGTTGGGCATTGTGGAGTCCTGGGCGCTGAGCGACGGTGACGCGGACTGGTCCAGAGGCGGCATTGACTGGGAAGTGACAGGAGAGGAATTCAAGAAAGAATACTTCTCACTGAACAAAACCTTTAATCCCATCCGTTTCGAGCCGGAAAAGTGGGCGGATCTGGCAAAAGAAGCGGGAATGAAATATCTGCTGTTCACGACAAAGCATCATGACGGCTTCTGCATGTGGGACACACAATATTCCGATTATAAAATAACGGCGGAAGACTGTCCTTTTCATACGCATAAGTATGCGGATATCTGTGCCCATTTGTTTGAATCATTCCGCAAGAGAGGAATAGGCGTAGCGGCTTATTTTTCAAAGGCAGACTGGCATGTGGACAGCTATTGGAAGGACGATACGCCCCGGGGGAAATTCAAGAACAGAGGACCTTCTTACAGGCCTTCGGAGAATCCGGAAGAGTGGGAGCGTTTTGTGACCTTTACCCAGAATCAGATCAGGGAACTGGGCACCGGTTACGGGAAACTTGATGCCATGTGGTTCGACGCGGGATGGGTGTGCGCTCAGAGCGGGCAGGATATCCGCCTGGGAGAGATCATTGAGGAAATCCGCAAAATACAGCCGGGAATGCTCTGCGCGGACCGCATGATCGGGGGAGCCTACGAGAATTACGTTACGCCGGAACAATGTGTGCCGGAGAGACCGCTGTCCATTCCCTGGGAGAGCTGCATCACCCTGGGAACATCATTTTCCTTCAAATATGAGGACGAGTACAAATCGCCCAGAGAAGTGATTAACCTTCTGGTGGATATTGTGGTCAAGGGAGGCAACCTGGCTATTAATGTGGGACCTCAGCCTGACGGACGGATTCCCGCAGGAGCGGTGAAAACCCTGAAAGGGATGGGAGAATGGCTTTCTGTCTACGGCGATGCGATATACGGAACCAGGGTGTGCGCTCCTTATAAAAAAGACGGTATAGGATTTACCAAAAAGGCAGACACGGTCTATGCCATTCAGACATTTGACAGCGAGGCGTCCATTGTTCCGGACACAGTCTGGATTCCCTATGAGGGAGAAGTCCGTGAAATTACTGTTCTGGGAGAAGAAAAAGTGGAGGCGTTTTTCAGAGAAGAGGGCGGTCTTCGGGTGAAACTGGCAGGGAGAAACAATCAAACGGCTCCCATTGCAAGAGTTTTTTGCCTGAAATAAAATCAAGGAGGGCGCCTGTCCGAAGGCGCGGCGGCATGAACGGCTGAAAGGCGGGTACATTTGCAGGGCGGCGGACAGGGGTTTGGAAAACGAAAAAGAAAAGAGAGGTATTTCCCATGAAAAAGAAAGTACTGGCAGCAGTTATGGCAGCAGCGTTTATTCTGTCCGGATGCGGGGGCGAGGGACAGGAGCTGCCGTCGCCTATTCGTACGGTAGAACCGGTAGACTTGTCCACTGAGCCTCCCGCGCCGGATGCTTCGGAGGAGATAACGCCGGAGCCGGAGCAGCCGACAGAGGCAGCGGCCAATATCATCACGGAGAGAAGCGTTGTGGACGGGAAAATGCAGAGCTATCTGACCGGAGAATGGAAAGATGCAGAGGTTGTGCAGAGAAGAAATATGGCGGTAATGATCAATAATATTACGGAATCGCTTCCGCAATACGGTATTTCCAGGGCCAGCATCATGTACGAGGCGCCGGTGGAGGGGCGGATCACCCGTCTCATGGGACTATTTGAGGATTATGACGATCTTGACCATATAGGTTCGGTGAGAAGCAGCCGTGACTACTATATTTATGAGGCAATGGCTTATGATTCTATATACTGTAACTGGGGGCTGGCCAGACCATGGGTGGAGGAGCTGATCAATTCCGACAGAATTGACAACATCAGCTGTCCGCTTCCGGGAATCTATAATCCGGCCAACAATGCGTTTGATCGTATTTCCAGGCCGGGCAAGTCCAAAGAGCATACAGGGTATCTGTTCATCGACGGGTATAATAAGGACGTGGAGAAACTGGGATATGAGAAGAATTATACGAGCCGCTTTGTCCAGGCTTTTACCTTCGTAAACGAGGGGTATGTAGCTACCTATGACGAATATCCGGACGCGGTCAAAGTATATCCGGGAGGAACCCAGAGCAATGCAGGAGGCTATGGAAAGCACAATCCCTGTTTTGAGTATAATGCAGAGGACGGGCTGTATTACCGCAGCCAGTACGGACAGAAACATATTGATGAGATGAATGGTGAGCAGCTGACGGTGACAAATGTGGTGTTTAAAGTCTGCCATGGGGAAGAGCGGCTGCCTGACGATCCTGAGTACGATTATCTGGCATTTGGCGTGCATGGAACCGGCGATGCGTATGTGTTTACCAACGGCAAGGTGATTAAGGGGACCTGGCGGCGCGACGGAGACTATGAGCCGAATCTGTTCTATGACGAGAAAGGAGAGGAGATTATTTTTAATCAGGGAAAAACCTGGATCTGCTGCATCTGGGATGATTACGCCCAATATATTTCTTATGAATAAAAGGAAGCGGCTGTACCTGGCCGGGGCTGCACTGGTTGTTTTGCTGAATGCCGCAGCTTGGAACAGCGCAGCTTTTTCGGACTGGTATATCGAGCATATTTTTCCCCTGTGGGTAGGTACCTATGGACGGGTGACCGGCCTGTTTTCCTTTTCCGTGGGGGAATGGATGCTGGCGGCTGGGGCGGCCGCGGCAGTATTGGCTTTGGTTTTGGGTATGCTCTGGATCCTCCTGGGTATTCGGCTGGCGGTATTGACCGTAAAGCGGCTGGCTGCAGGCGGAAGCGAAAGCGGTTCCCGAAGTCGGTTTCGGCAGTCCGGGGGAAGCCTGGGGGAGGCGCGTTGGGCTGAAGGCAGGGAAAGCGCGCCGGAAAGGGGAAGTTTTTTTCGGCGTGTCAGCTTGGGTTACGGCCGCTTCCTTGCCTGGACTTTGCTGACGCTGAGTCTGGTGATGACATTGAACTGCTTTATCCTTTATCATGCATCACCGATTTTCGGGCAATACACAGAGGAAGAGAACGAATATTCCCTGACGGAACTGATTTCTCTGTATAATATGGCGGCAGAGCGCTGCAACAGTCTGGCGGAGGTTATAGAGAGGGACGGCAGCGGAATGGCGCTGTACAAAGGCAGGGGGGCGGCGGAGGATACGCTGAGGGACATGGCAGATGAAGCAAGGGAGCTGATGAGAGCGTTAGGCGAGACTTACCCGCGGCTGCAGGGCTATTATCCCAGACCAAAACCGCTGCGCTTCTCGGACTTTATGTGCCAGCAGCATATGCAGGGGTATTATTTTCCTTTTTCCATGGAAGCGAATTACAATGATGTGATGTATATCCTGAATATTCCTTCCAGCATGTGTCATGAACTGGCGCATCTGCGGGGGTATATCTATGAGGATGAGGCTAATTTTATTGGCTATCTGGCCTGTTTGCAGTCGGAAGATGATTTTTTCCGGTATGCAGGTTATCTCAGCGTACTGACTTATCTGAACAATGATTTATACCGGGCCTGGAAGGATAATCCGGAAGCGTTCAGAGAGGCTGCGGCCGAAATACAGCCGGTGACAGTGGACGACAGGGTGTGGGAAGACAATATTTTTGTGACGCAGGAGGAGTGGGACCGAATCAACGGAAAGGCGTTGATTGATACGGAGATTGTAGACAAAGCGGCGGATGCGTTTATTGATACAAACCTGAAGGTCAACGGAGTGGCGGAGGGAAAGAAGAGTTACAGTAAGGTGGTGAGACTGCTTCTGCAGTATTACAGGCTGATGCAGGGCAGTTCATAGGAACGGCAGGGCTTTGAGCACGGAAAGGAGCAGATCATATGGAAGGACAGGGGAATAAATATGTCGATCAGAATAGCAGCCAAAATCTGCAGGAGGAGCATGTCCCTGTGCATGCGCCTATACCGGGGCTTGGGCTCAGGAGTATGAAAACAGCGTTGGCCGCGGTGCTTACTGCGCTGCTGTATGCCTTTTTGCCGGACAGCAACCCTACGTTTGCCTGTATCGGCGCAATTTTCGGTATGGGAGCAGATATGGAGGACTCCAGACGCAACGGAGGGAATCGTTTCTTCGGGACCATTATCGGCGGCTTTATCGGACTCGGCCTTTACTGGCTGGAACATTTGATTTATCCGGAGGGCTGTTACTGGCTGCGGCTTCCGTTGGTTTTTCTGGGAATTGTTCTCATGATTGTTCTGTGCGTTTTGTTCCGCTGGCCGGGAGGGGTGCAGCCGGGAGGAGTAGTGCTGTGCATTATTCTCTTTAATACTCCGGCCCACCATATCGATTACGCGATTCACCGTATGATTGATACCGGAGTGGGCGTGGTCATTGCGCTGTCGGTTAATTATCTTCTTCCCAGAAGCAGGATTGAGCACTGGTTTCACCTGGACAGAGAGAAGATTTAGAGGGTGGGACTGTCTGAACTGCCGCTTGAACTGCTGCAAATAAGCTCTTGAAAAAAATATAAAAAAGTTTTTAAAATCTATTGACAGGGAGAACTTTTTGCGTTAAAATAGTTTTTGTTGTGAGGGAGTAATAAATGCAGGTGTGGTTCAATGGTAGAACACCAGCCTTCCAAGCTGGATACGTGGGTTCGATTCCCATCACCTGCTTAGTATCGATAAGATACACATGTGCGATAGTGGCTCAGTTGGTAGAGCGCCACCTTGCCAAGGTGGAAACCGCGGGTTCGAGTCCCGTCTATCGCTCTTTAATAAGACAGCGGAATTCCATAAAGTGGAGATTCCGCTGTTTCTTTTTATGCGCAGGCCCGTGTGATGTAAATTTGCCGCTAAAGCGGCGCACGGGCCGCGCGGCGAGTAGGGGTAAAATCAGCCCTGCTCGATTCCCGTGAAACTGTTCAGAAAGGCATTCCTATAGAACCTTTCCTCTGTCCCAGGTTTTCGGAGGCTGGGCTTTGGGGGTGGGACTGCGGAACAGGAGTCTGCACAGAGCTTTTTGGTTGAAGGGAAAGAGCGGCCAGAAGTAGCTGAAGCCGCCGAAGGTGGGGGTAGTGGCGGCGGACAGAAGCACCAGGCCCAGGCAGATCAGGAAGCCGGGCAGTCCGCCCAGCCCTGCGGCTGTGATCAGCAGGATGCGGTACAGGCGGAGGGCATCGCTGAATTCCGAATCGGTGATGGACAGAGAGGCCAGCAGTGTCACTGCGGCATAAAACAATACATCCACCGAAGCCCAGTTCAGCGTGACGGCAATGTCGCCGATAATAAGACCTCCCACAATGGAGAGAGAGCCGGAGAATTTTCCGGAACTCATTGCGGAAGAATATTTGAACAGATCCAGAAGGAATTCTACGGCCAATACGTAGAAAAACAGCCGCTGGGGTGTCAGGTTTTCATCGGAGAGCAGTCCCCACTGCTGGGCTGTCTGGGGAAAATGAGCGGCTGTCAGCAGGAACAGGGGCAGCAGCAGCAGACTCACCGGAATGCAGAAGAATCTCACTATACGAAGATAAGTGCCTACGGCAGGGCTTTTGTAATAATCTTCAGGGCTCTGGGTGAACTGAAATATGGTGCCTGGAAGGATCAGAACCAGAGGAGAATTATCCACCAGGATCAGGATATGTCCTTCCATCAGATAACTGCAGGCCACGTCAGGGCGTTCTGTCATCTGAACGGAAGGCAGAGGGTTCCACCAACGCTTGCGGAGAAGAAGTTCCTCCAGACTCTTTGCCCCCATGGTGAGGGAGGCTGCCTGGAGAGAGTCCAGGGAGTCGTTCAGCTTTTTCAGAAGCTCGGGATTGACCGAATCCTCCAGGTAGGCCACTGCCACATCAGTCTTGCTCTGGGTGCCTACGGAATGCATGGCGAAGATAAGTTCGGCGGAGCGAACTCTTCGGCGGATGAGATTGGCATTGAACAGCAAGGTTTCTACAAAGCCGTCCCGGGAGCCTCTGGTAACTCGCTCCAAGTCCGGTTCGGAGATGCTTCTGGCGGGATAGGTGCGCGCGTCAATCAGGATGGCCTGGGAAAATCCGTCGATGAACAATGCGGCAGGGCCGCTGAGCACATTTCGAAAAATTTCGGCCCAGGAAGAAGAGAGAGAAGCCTGGGCATAGCCGATTTTTTCCTCCATGTACCGGGTAATATTCTCGATTCGTCCGTCTGCGGCATACAGGGGATTCTGCAGGTCCGAGAAAATCTGCTGGAGGACTTCCGTTTTGCAGAAGCCGTTGATACCCAGAAAGAAGGCCTCTGTGTCGCCAAGGTACAGATGTCTGGTCATCAGATCAAAACTGGTGTTTACGGGCAGATGTTTCTGGATATAGTCTATATTTTCCTTCAGAATAGGGGATAGTGTCATAAATAGTCCTCTTTCATCAAACCGGCTGGTCTCCGGAGGCGGTTTTCGCGGAAGCAGCCGAATGTCCGGTAATCTACTTTGACTTTATTTTCTCCACATTTTCCGTCTTTATACTTTAGGAGGCCTGTTTTTGGCCTCCTGAAGGTGAAAACAATAGAATTGCCGGTTTTACGTCTGCCGTCAGATAAAAAACTGCAGCAGTCCAAGGCCGATGAGCAGAATTCCGGATATGGGATCAGCCGCCCGGCCCACCAGCTGCAGCAGAGGATGGCGCCCCAGATGGTTTCCGGAGTAGAGGAAGAGCACCGAACAGGCAAAGGTACTGACTGCGGCGGGAAACAGGGGCATTCCGGCTATGCTGGCGCTGAGGCCTGCGCTGAGATTGTTCAGCGACAGAGTCAGGCTCAGGCCGAATATTTCCGCAGGTTTGAGGGCCTGCAGGGAAACCATGCGCAGCGCGGGAAGCCTTTCGTCTTCCGCGGAAGAAGGGGCGGCTTTGACATCCTGGTTTTTCAGACATGCAGTCATCCATTTGATAATATAGTATAAGCCAAGAATGACCAGAATCAGGCTTCCGGCGCGATTGCCGATGATTGCCGGCAAATGGTCGGCAAGCTGGTGACCAAGTCCGACAGACAGGCAGGTACCAGCCAGCGTGATCAGGCTGATCACCAGATTTTGCCAGAATCTGATGTGAATCTGCCGTATGCCGTAGCTTATACCTACCAGCAGGGCATCCAGGCTGGCGGAAATCCCAAACAGGAGAGAAGCGATAAGCATAAGGTATCTCCTGTAATATTTAGTTTCTACTTACTATATTCCGGTGAAATGAAAGAGTGTTGCTTTTTATCATAACGCCATGCAGCATGCATAAGGGGAAAGTGTCACATGGCGTTGTCTGTGCTATAGATTTTCAATAAGGCGAACGATTGTTCGAACAGAATCCATCTGGCCGCTGTCGCTCATTGCGTTCCGGAAGGTCTGCCTGGAAAAGTAGAGCTCGTGTACCCTGTCCAAAAGCAGCTCGGTAGTCAGATCATCCTCGTTGATGACGAGAGAAAATCCCTGGGACTCAAAGGACTTTGCGTTCAGCAGCTGGTCTCCTCTGCTGCTGGAGGCAGGAAGGGGAATCAGGATATTGGGTTTCTTTAAAGCAAGCAGTTCGCAGATGGCATTTGCGCCTGCCCTGGAAATCACCAGGTCTGCCATGGCAAATAAATCCTTCAGCTCTGCCTTGACATATTCGAACTGCCTGTAGCCGGGCGTGTTCAGCAGGAGATTGTCAACCTTATCCTTACCGCACAGGTGAACTACCTGAAAATCCGTCAGCAGCGCGGGAAGGGCGTCACGGACGGCTTTGTTTACGTTGGCGGCGCCCAGGCTTCCTCCGATAACCATGATCACCGGTTTGTTGGCGCTGAAGCCGCACATATTGAGCCCGGCCAATCGATTGCCCTGAGCCAGTTCCGCCCGGATAGGGGACCCGGTCAATACAGCTTTATCCTTTGGCAGCAGCTGCAGAGTCTCGGGGAAGTTGCAGCACACCTTTTTGGAAACGGGTATGCAGAGCTTGTTGGCAAGGCCGGGAGTCATGTCGGATTCGTGGATAATGCAGGGAATACCCAGAGAAGCGCCGGCCCGGACCACGGGAACGGAGACAAAGCCGCCCTTGGAGAAAATGGCGTCAGGTCTGTAGCTTTTCAGAAATTTTCTGGCTTCCGAAAATCCTTTTATCACCCGGAACGGATCCGTAAAATTTTTGGGGTCAAGATAACGACGGAACTTCCCTGTGGATATACCTACATAGGGCAGGTCAAAATCTCCGATCAGCCGTTTTTCAATACCGTCGTAGGAACCCATGTAGGTAATTTCATAACCTGCAGCCTGCAGCGAGGGGAGCAAGGCTATGTTGGGGGTAACGTGTCCTGCGCTGCCCCCGCCTGTCAATACTATTTTTTTCATAAGCTGAGCCTTTCAAGTCATAGCATTTTTTCAAGAGCGAGAGCCAGCTGATCAGGACAGGAGGTAGGCTTTGCGCCGCATCTGATTCCCTTCAGCCGGGATATGGCCTCTTCCGGCTTCATTCCCTTTACGAGGGCGCTGACTCCCTGTAAGTTTCCGTGACAGCCTCCGGTGAATTTTACGGAATCGATGACGCCGTCTTTCAGAGCGATTTCGATTTCCCTTGAACAGGTACCCTGTGTTGTGTATTTCAGTGAATCCATAAAAATTCAGCTCCTTCCAAATATTTTAAGTTATGATACATTTTAGCAGATTTTTCCCCATTGTGCAATCAAAGCAGAGAAAATTTTATGAGAACAGGTAACAGTTCAGACAGCCCCTCTCGCGAAGTCAAAATTGCGCTCTGTGCAATTTTGCGAGACTTGCGGGCGCCAAAACGCATTCTTTTCGCGTTTTGTGTGCATTCTCGTAACAGTTCAGCGCCCTGTCTGAACTGTTATGAGAACAGGTGTTATTGCTCACAGGTATCTCCGGGAGGTGTTATCGCGGTCATTTTGCACGGAAACACGAGATTGCTGCGCATCCGTTGCCGTGAACGGAGTGACCAGTAACTTTTTGTCGAAAAACAGCGGAAAAATACGATGGAAAAATCTGTAAACTTTTCGATGTTTACGCTATAATTTGGGTATAAACCGCAGGTCCTTCTTGTCCATTTTACATAAAAAAATGAAATCTGTCTGCCGGGCGCCGTCCCGAAGGGCAGGTGCGCAATCGAAGAAAAGAGGAGGCTCAATATGTTTCGTGTATTTCAGGAGGAAAAGCTGATATCGATCTGTATGTTTACCTTCTTGGGAAGCAGTATTATCCTTCGGGTGTTTCTTGGGCTGCTCTACAGGAATATGATAAAGGAGGCCGACAACATGGCTTCCACAAAAAACAGGCTGCTGAAGCAGTGTAAGACAAAATTTGCCAGCTGTTATCAATTGGGAAACGGAGTTGCCAATATCCCCGTTTTTGTGGACAAGTTCCTGAACCGAATGTCGCTGGGGCGGCTTTCCTTTGAGACAATCTACCATCTGTCAGGTCAGCTGATGCTGCTTTCCGTGGTTTCCTCAGGAGTGGGTATCTGTAAGAGCATACTGGGCGGAAGGACGGTGGGGGAGGTCATTCCCTTCTATGTGGTAAGTTTTTTCGGATTGTATGTATATTTCAGTGTGTCTACAGTGGTGGATGTAAGAGGAAAGAAACGGGTGCTCAAGATCAATTTGGTGGATTATCTGGAGAATCATCTGTCCCCCCGCATTGAGATTACCAGACAGGATATGGAGATGCTTTACGGCGAATCTACCTTTGAGGAGAGGCGGGATTCTTACAGCCGGGTGCCGGGAGGCAGGAAAAGCAGGGGAAGCCGCCGCAGGGGAAATCGGACAAGACCGGAGGTAAGGCGCACAGTGGAGCTGATGCCTATAGGCAATCGTCTGGCTGCAGGCGGTGAGGCGCTGGCGGCAGAGGAGCCGGCCCAGACTGTGGGACAGGCTCTTCAGTCCGCCCAGGAACAGCCGGGCCAGCCGTTTTCCCTGGCTCAGGAGATGGCTGCCTCCGGGCAGATGCCGCCGCTGCAGATGGCGCCTCCGCCCCAGGGGGAAAATGCTGCGGAGGATGACTCTGCGGTTACTGAGGAGGAATTGGAAGCCTTGCTGAAAGAGTTTCTGACAACCTGAGGAACGGTTGGGAAGCTTCCGCCCAATCCGGGTCAGGACAATACGGGTAACCAGGTAATAAAAGCCTGCGGAAAAAGAGCAGGATTTCCTGTTGACAGGAAGGAATTTAGCGGATAAAATGTCTGTTAGCGGATAAAAAGCACATGAGGAGAAAGGCGTTGGTAAGGCCATGAGGATAGTTATATTAGAGAGAAGCAGTGTAGGGGCGGATGTGTCGGTAGAGGCACTGAACGCTTTCGGTGAAGTTATCATATATGACAATACCGTCACTATAGAGGAAGTACAGGAGAGAGTAAAAGACGCAGATATCGTTATTGCCAACAAATCGCCTCTGAGGGAGGAAACGCTGAAAAATGCTTCCAGGCTTAAGCTGATCTGTGAATTTGCCACGGGATACGATAATTGTGATTTGGCGTACTGTTCCGCAAGGGGAATAAAGGTAGCCAATGTGCGGGACTATTGTACGGCAATGGTGGCGCAGCATACGTTTACTCTGGCTTTGGCATTGAGTCAGAAGCTTTTTCACTATGACCGTTATGTGAAATCCGGGCAGTACAGCGCCCAGGCAAGGTTTTCCGATTTTGATCTTCCTTTTTATGAACTGGAGGGGAAGACATGGGGCATTGTGGGCATGGGCAATATTGGCAGAAGAGTGGCAAAGATTGCTCAGGCTCTGGGGTGCCGGGTGGTATTTTATTCCATCACAGGAAAGAGCAGCTGCAGAGAATATCCCCAGGTGGAGAAGGAGACACTGCTTTCAGAGAGTGATTTTCTGTCCCTCCATTGTCCGCTCAGTGAACTGAGCCGGAATTTTATTGACAGGGATGCGTTGAGCAGGATGAAAAGGTCTGCGGTACTGATTAATGTGGCCAGGGGGCCGGTGGTAAACAATGCGGATCTGTGGGAGGCGCTGGAAGCGGGAGAAATTGCAGCGGCAGGTCTTGACGTGCTGGAGAAGGAGCCTATGGAACCGGAGAATCCGCTGAGCCGTTTTCAGGACAGCAGCCGGCTGATTATCACCCCTCATCTGGCCTGGGCCAGCGTGGAGGCAAGAAAACGCTGTGTGGAGGAGACCTGCCTGAACATCGGGGCGTTTCTCAGGGGAGAGGAGCGGAACGTAGTAAATCCGTAAGGAGCCGAACATTTGGCATAATCATGCAGCGCCCGGCGAATGAAGGCGCAGGGGCGGAAAACACAAACGAAATATGGCCGGCGGCAGGGAGGAATTCTGCGCGCCATGGAAAACAACCGGAGGAAACCCATAATGGAAAGATGGAAAGAGCTTTGTGTAAAATATGAAGAAATTATCGCTTATCTGATCGTGGGAGTGCTGAATACACTGGTATCCTGGGCGGCATGGTTTTTGTGCGCCTACACCGTGCTGGACGCCGGAGTGGTGTGGCAGAATGTGGCGTTAAGCGTAATCAGTTGGGTAGTGGGTGTAGTATTCGGCTATGTGATGAACCGTAAATATGTGTTCAAAAGCAAGGAGCCTGACGTGATGAAAGAGTTTCTGCAGTTTTCGGGCGGAAGGGTTTCTACCTGGGCTCTGGACGCAGTGATGATGGTCCTCATGGTGAATCTGCTCTCCATTAACGAGGCTTTTTCGAAGGTATTCGTATCCGTTCTGGTTATGATCGGAAACTATCTGATCAGTAAGCTGTTTGTCTTCAAGAAAAAGGCGAACCCTGCGGGGGAGGCCTGATGGTCTGAACAGAAAAAGGAATTCTGCCTAGGGCAGGATTCCTTTTATCATTTCTTTTACCAGAGCGGCGGAATGCTTTGCCGCAGCCCCTTCAAAGGTTGGGTAATCCATCTCTGCGCTGTCATCGGCTTTGTCTGAGATGGCCCGGATGATGACGAAGGGAAGGCCGTTTAAGTAAGCGCCGTGAGCGATGGCAGCGCCCTCCATCTCCGCGCAGTCACCATGGAATTCTGAGATCAGCCGTTCTTTAATTTCTTTGCTGGAAATAAACTGATCACCGCTGACCACCCGACCGTACATGACATGAATGTCAGGATTTGCTTTTTCGCAGGCTTCTTTTGCCAGATTCATCATTTTTTCGTCAGCCTTGAATTCCCGAAAGCCCATCTGGGGCACCTCACCGGGTTGATAGCCGAAAACAGCTGCGTCCATATCGTGGTACAGAGCATCCCTGGAGATCAGGATGTCACCGATATCCAGCTGCGCGTTCAGAGAACCGGCGACGCCGGTGTTGACGACATGGCTTACCCGGAATTCATCCGCAAGAATCTGGACGCACAGCGCGGCGTTTACTTTTCCGATCCCGCAGCGGACGATTACCACAGGGACGCCGTCAAGAGCGCCTTCAAAAAAATCCATGCCTGCTTTCTTAATTACCCCTTCCAGGGCCATTTCTTTTTGCAGGGCTTCTACTTCCAGTTCCATTGCGCCGATAATGCCTATTTTGATCATTTTTTCCTCGTTTCTGCGCGGCGGCAGACAGGCTGTCCCGCGGCGTTTTTTAGGGATAAAATCTTCCCTACTTGATGCACAGCGGTGTTACGCAGGGTAGTTCAGTCTGGAATCGTCGATTTTGTACAGGACCTGTTCCAGATATCTCTTTGCCAGGAAATTTGCCATGGGCAGATTCATATCCAGATAGTTTCCGCAGTCTTTGGGTGATGCTCCGGGAACCTCATCCTGATAATCTCGGATGAATTCGTACATTTTCTGCACCAGGGGAAGGATATCCCGGGAGCTGTAGTCCCCGGCCAGAAGCAGGTAGAAACCGGTGCGGCATCCCATGGGCCCAAAGTAGATGGTTTTGTCCTTAAACGCGGGATCATTGCGGAGAAAGGTGGCGCCCAGGTGCTCGATGGTGTGGACCTCCGCGGTGTTCATGACAGGTTCTTCATTGGGACTGGTCATGCGCAGGTCAAAGGTGGTGACAGTCTCCGCGCCGACTTTGTCCCTGCGGGATACATAGACGCCGGGCTGCAGCCGGATGTGGTCTATGGTAAAGCTTGTGATTTTTTCCATAGCAGGTGTTCCTTTCATGTTTTTCTATAGATAGAGATACTGATCTTGAATATTTTCGTGCTGCATTACTATGATAATATAGCCTCCCGGAAATGTCAATTTTTAAAAATCATGCCCGGCCTGAAATCTTAATTGCTTTTTGGCGCGGTGTCCTGTAAACTGTAAGGGAGGCCGTAACCGGGGGCAAAGCGCCTGCCGCAGGCCCGGCAAAGAGAAAGAGACGGAGGTAAAATGATGAATGCCGCATCGATTATGAAGCTGATGAGCGCAAAGAGCCAGTTCAGCAGAAACCATCCCAAGTTTGAGGCTTTTCTGAAAAATGTATTTTCCAGGAAAATAGAGGAGGATACGGTGATTGAGATTACGGTCACCAGGCCCGGAGAAGCCCCGGTCACTGCGAATCTGAAGGTGATGCAGTCGGATCTGGAGCTGCTGGAGGAACTGAAAGGATTGACCCAATGATTTATTTGTCTCACTTTTCCTTTCCGGATATAGAACAGGAGTACAGTTTTCTGATGAACATCAAGAGGACATGCTATGACACGGTCTATCCTTTTCTGACCTTGTCAAAGCACGGGCTGAGGATGCTGGATTTTGAGCCGATAACGATTCTGTATGGCGGCAACGGCTCCGGCAAGACTACCGCGCTGAATGTGGTGGCAGAAACGATAAAAATCAAACGGGAAAGCGTATATAACAGATCGAACTTTTTTGAGGACTATACGGTAATGTGCAGTTTTGAAACGCAGATACCGATTCCCGACCTGAGCCGGATTATCACCAGTGATGATGTGTTTGACTTTGTTCTGAATTTAAGATGTCTGAACGATGGGATCGACAATAAGCGCGAAGCGTTATTCGAGGAATATCTGGAGAATAAATATTCCCGTTTTCAGATGAGGTCTCTGGACGACTATGAGCGGCTGAAGAAGAGTTATATGGCTCATACAAAGACACAGTCAAAATATGTAAGAAACAACCTGATGGACAATGTCCGGGAGCATTCCAACGGCGAGAGCGCGTTTCTGTATTTTTCCCAGAAAATACAGGAGAATGGGCTGTATCTGCTGGATGAGCCGGAAAACAGCCTTTCCCCTGTGAAGCAGCAGGAGCTGCAGAAATTTTTGGAAGATTCAGCGCGGTTTTTCGGGTGTCAGTTCATTATCTCCACCCATTCCCCTTTTCTGCTTTCACTGAAAGGGGCCAAAATCTATGATATGGACGAGGAGACGGTGGACGTGAAGCGATGGACTGAGCTTCCGGGAATCCGCCTCTATTTCGATTTCTTTAAGAAGCATGAGGGAGAGTTTCTGTGAGAGAAAAAGGTAAGAAATCGGACAAAAATAAGGACTGTCTGCCCCGGTATTGCAGGGAAAGGCAGTCCTTTTGCCGTTAATTAGTTGTAATTATCGATGCAGGGCTGGAACATGCTCTTGTTTACGCCGCAGAGAGGACAGCACCAGTCATCGGGAAGATCCTCGAACTTGGTTCCGGGAGCAATGCCGTGCTCAGGATCACCTTTCTCAGGATCATAAGTATATCCACAGGGATTGCAAAAATATTTCTGCATAACAGTCAGTCTCCTTCCTAAAATTAAGTTGTATGAAAGTATCTCTTCAACAGGCCTTCAAATGCCGAGGCATTTACGTTAGCTGAAGTATCTCTTTAACAGGCCTTCAAATGCCTTCCCGTGCCTAGCCTCATCTCTTGCCATTTCATGAACGGTGTCATGGATAGCGTCCAGGTTAGCGGCCTTGGCTCTCTTAGCCAGATCAAATTTGCCTGCGGTAGCGCCGTTCTCGGCATCAACTCTCATCTCAAGATTCTTCTTGGTGGAATCGGTAACAACTTCGCCCAACAGCTCTGCAAACTTGGCAGCATGCTCAGCCTCTTCATAGGCAGCCTTCTCCCAGTACAGACCGATCTCGGGATAGCCTTCTCTGTGGGCAACTCTG
This sequence comes from uncultured Acetatifactor sp., assembly GCA_910586515.1. Classification (GTDB taxonomy): domain Bacteria; phylum Bacillota; class Clostridia; order Lachnospirales; family Lachnospiraceae; genus Acetatifactor. Next base: position 90,176 of record CAJUGL010000004.1, on the reverse strand, counting down.
GCCATAGCCAGATACATACCTACTTCAGAGCACTCGCCCTCAAAATTGGCGCGCAGATCTTTGATAATGTCCTCGGGAACGCCCTGCGCAACGCCTACTACATGCTCTGCAGCCCAAGTCTTCTCTCCCGCCTGAACGGTGAATTTCTCGGCAGGCGCATGGCAGATAGGACATTCAGCCGGTGCTGCGTCTCCTTCGTGTACATAGCCGCATACTTGACATACATACTTCATAATTTAGTCTCCTTTTTTATATAAATTTGGAATTACCTGGGTTCAGGGAGCAGATTGCGCAGTACAACTGCAGCAGGTGCCGTAAAAGTAAGTTACATGCCCCTCAATTTGTCCGTCGAAGGAAGCAGACGCTCTGTCTGTTATCTCGTCAATGCTTTCCATCTCCAAATCAATGACACTTCCGCATTGCCTGCAGACAAAATGATAATGGGGCGAGGTGTCCGCATCGAAATGATCAATGCCGTCCCCCACGTTTAAGCGGCGGATTTCTCCGTCTTCTGCCAGTAAGGTCAGATTGCGGTATACGGTGCCGAGGCTGATATTGGGATGCTGCTTCCGTACGTTCATATAGACGATATCTGCACTGGGGTGATCTTTCCTGGATAACAGGAAGTTTTTGATCAACTCCCGCTGTCTGCTGTATTTTCTTGCAGCCATCCGTTACTCCTTTAAAATAATAATCATTACTAATATTAGTATAATGATTTTTGGGTATTTGTCAACCACTTTTTGCTATTCTATAAGTAAATTATTTCGGATAAGGCTTTCGTACCCTGGCCGAACGATTACGAATGGTTGATAACTATCCTCTCCAGTCTGGGCGCCAGTCCGGTGAGTATCTCGTGGCTGATTGTGCCGCATTGTTCCGCGACCTGGCCTGCGGTAATCTCCCGGTCTCCGGAAACGCCGATAATGACAGCTGTGTCGCCGCTCTGTACATCGGGGATTCCGGTAATGTCTACAATGGTCTGGTCCATGCAAATCCTGCCGATCACAGGAGCCGGGGAGCCGTTGATGAGAACGCTTCCGTTCCCGTTGGAAAGCGCTCTGGGCAGGCCGTCTCCGTAGCCGATACACAGGGTGGCAATCCGCATGTCCTGTCTGGCGGTATAAGTGATGCCGTAGCCCACAGACTCGCCTGCGTGAAGCGGACGGACGGAAGCGATTCTGGTCTTCAGAGACAGTACAGGGCGCAGGACGTCTTTCCATACATTGAAATCGGTCTGGGTGCTGAGAACGCCGAACAGCACAATGCCGGGACGGACATAATCTCCGGCCAGCCTGGCGATGTCGGAATCACAGCGGTTTTCCTCGGGGGCAGGGGACCCTCCGGGTTTGGTTTTGTCCTGCAGCAGGTTCAGTATGCCATAGCTTGCCAGAATGTGCATTCCCCGGCAGGAGCGTCCCTGTTCACGCAGAATGTCGATCACGTCATAAAAGGCGCGGATCTGGCTTTGGGTAAAGCGTCTGTGGTCGGGATGGGGGGAATCGCTGGCGCACAGATGGGTAAAAATACCGTCCACAGCCAGATTCTTCATCTTATACACAGCCGCTATGTCTTCTATATCTTCACATCTGATGCCCACACGGTGCATTCCGGTGTCAATGCCGATATGTACATGAAGGCGCCTGCCGAATCGATTTAATTCCAGGGCATAGGGATAATCGATGACGGTTTGGGTCAGCTGGTAACGTTCCAACAGAGGAAAGTCCTCAGGGGCGGTATAGCCCAGGATCAGGATCTCGCCCCGGATTCCCGCCTGGCGCAGGGTGATGCCTTCTGCGGCGCAGGCAACGCAGAAGGCGTCCACACCGAGGCGATTCAGCTGTTGGGACACGAAAACGCCTCCGTGGCCGTAGGCCTCCGCCTTGACCGCCGGCATCAGGCGGCAGCGTCCGGGAAGGCGGGAACGGAGATATTGCACGTTCTGTTCCAGCGCAGCGATATCCAGCTCAATCCATGCGCGGGAGCAGGCGTCGGTTTTTTCTTGTGTAAAGTCGGATTCACTTTCCATATTAATCTGCATATTCGAAACCTCATGACTGATTTGTGTTTGGCTATCCGCTTGTTCTTTCGGAAAATCTTTCCTGGCAAAAGGATCTTCCTCTTTTAGGGCAGAAGCATTTGGGAGAAGAGCAGCCGGTATTTTCTCCAGGATCCGGGTTTCCTCCGGAACGGGGATCTGCTCTTCCATGCTCTGCTCATTGTAAATTTCCTCCGGATAATCGTTCTCCTGCCATTCCTGCTCCCATTGGGAATCTTCCGAAGGCTGGTTCTCCTGCCATTCCTGTTCCCATTGAGAATCTTCCGGAGAGAGGAGTTCCTGTCCCGGGGCGATTTTGGCGGACGCTTTCTTTCGCCTGCGGGAGAGCAGGCGCACAGGGCCGAGGCGCTTCTGTACACAGGCCAGGAAAAGACTCATTCCGCAGGAGAGCGCGGCTACGGCCAGGTAATGCGCCAGATTATTTTCCACCAGGAGTTCGGTCAGGCGGAGCGGTCTGGCAATGCCCCGGACGGCGACGATTGCGGCAGGATGGAGGATATAAATCCACATGGCAGTGTTTCGAAGGAAAGCGGAAGACTGGGCCTGAAGGCTCATCAGTCCCCTGTACAGGAAAAACATGGCGGGAACCAGGGCGATGTACATGCTGTCGTGGCGCTGCAGTTCAAAGCGCCGCAGGATGAAGGCCTCAGCTGTCATTGCGGCAAAAGAGAGCAGGAATCCAACCCATATCGTCAGAGGCGAAAGGGAAAACCGCCGTTGTACAACAGGAGAATCGCCTTCTTCCGGAATCTCTCTTTCATCAGGAACCATCCACATGCCCAGGACCAGGAAAACAGGGGCCAAAAACAGGCCGTTGCGGGTGTAGGAAAAAATCCCGAATAAAAATTCGTATACTGCGTTGAGGAAAGGCACTCTGACAGTCAGGCCGAAATAACTGTCTCCCATCAGACCGATTATGTATAAACAGGCCGACAGCGCCGTCATGGCCCGAAGATGCAGGAAACGGCTCATCAGGCGTACCAGCAATATACCCGTTATGCATGCGGGGAAATACCATAAGTGGTAAAAGGGGCCGTCGAACAGGACTAAACGCAGCGCAGAGGATATACCGATGTCCTGATAGTGCCCCGCGTAAATACCTACAGGCAGGTACAGAAGAATACAACCCAGGTAGAGAAAAACGGTTTTCTGCAAAAACTTATGATATCTCGCAATTTTTTTGACGGAGGGCTTTAACAGGCCGGCGGCAATAAACTGCCCCGTCACCATAAAGAAAAAAGGTACGGCAATTCGGCCGAGTATTCTTGTCAGAAAAAAGTCCGCCCCTTCACTTATGGAGGCCAGGGGGGAGGTGTGGATGGCAGCCACAAGCAGGGCGGCCAGGATCCGAAATCTGTCAAGTCCGCCGTAGTTTGATCTGTTATGCATCTTTTTCCTCCGTTTTCCGTATTTCAGCCATACTTGCCGTTCCTCCGATTTATTTCCGATATAATTACGTTTATCCTGCTGTATATCTGTCGTACTGTTATCTGCAGTCATTCTCCAGCGCCAGTTCCAGGATCCTGGTGAGGACTTCGCGGAAGGAATATCCGGCAGCTTTCATCATGCCGGGATAACGGCTGTGATCCGTAAAGCCGGGAATGGTGTTGACTTCATTAAATACAACATCTCCTTCCGGCGTCAGGAACATATCCACTCTGGCAAAGCCGGAACAGCCCAGCGCCTTATAGATGCACTTGGCCTTTTCCTTGATTTCCGCGGCTTTTGCGCTGTCGATTCTGGCCGGCACATGGATGGCCGAGGTTTTCAGGGTATATTTTTCCGTGAAGTCGAAAAAGCCTCCGGAAAGTTCGATTTCATCCACTTCTCCCGTGATGAGCTGATTGTTGCCAAGCACCGCGCAGCCCACTTCGAAGCCTTCAATATTTTCTTCCAGAAGAGCCTGATTATCATATTGGAAGGCAAGCTCAATGGCGGCGGAGAGCTGTTCCTGACCGGAAATTTTAGTGACGCCGTAAGAGGAACCGGCCTTTACCGGCTTTACGTATATGGGGTAACCGATCTTGGCCGCAAATTCCCGGGCCTGGGAGAAGGGGGTATCGCGGACCAGAACCAGATGCTGAGGCACCCTTATGCCCTCAAGCTTGACCAGCTTGTGCGCCCGGTCTTTATCCATGCCCAGAGCAGAGGCTAAGGTGCCGCAGCCTGCGATGGGAATACCTGCCAGCTCCAGCAGGCCCTGAATGGTGCCGTCCTCTCCGTTGCCGCCGTGGAGAACGGGAAAGGCAATGTCTATCGGAAGGTGTTCTATGCCGTTTTCTTTCAGCAGGAGCAGACTGCGATCCTCCCGATTCTGAGACAGCGCGGCGGGGGTACAGTCCCTGGGATTTTGCCAGGTGTCGTTGAGCAGCTTATCTACAGGGCCGGTGTAATAATACCAGGTACCCTTCTGGGTGATGCCTACGGTCAGAGGATTGTATTTTTCCCGGTCCAGATTGAGAATGACTCCGGAAGCGGAGGAAAGGGATACGCTGTATTCAGGGGAGCAGCCCCCGAAGAAAATAAGGACATTCAGTTTTTTCATTGTTTTTGCCTTTCTTTTATCTTTCTTTAAATTATTTTTTTATTAGCTTTTTTATTTTGTCTTTCTTATCTGTCTGTTTTTTTTAGGTGCAGACCCGTACACAAAGTGCGGCTCCTCGCACCTGGAAGTTTGCCGCAATCTTTATCCTACAACCAAAAGAAGGAAAAGTAAAGAGCAGGAGGCTTAAAAAAACAAAATCAAGATTATCTTAAGAATTATTTTATGATATTATTTTTCTTATTTTATACATTCCATAGAAGGATATGATATAATGGCTTTGTTCAAGACGCGATTGTTACAGCCGTTTTCTGGCGGCGGTGGCGCTGAACTGTTACAAATCAGGGACAGATTCAGGAACATAAGGAGCAGGAAGATGAAATTCAGAACGAGGCTGAGGGTCACTTTTGTCATCATTATCGCTCTTCCGTTGGTGTTGACGGCGGTGGCATTTTGCGGGATTGGTCTGCATCTGATGAATGTACAGACAGGTTTTCCCGTTGTCCAGGTGGATTATACGGCTATGACGGAAAATATGCAGGAAGTGGTGGACGCAACCAACGAAATTTTTTTCGGCCTGCGCGATCAGTTGGAGAGGGATCCTGCCGCGCTGGCGGACAGAGAATTCCTGGAGAAGGTAAGCAGTCTGATTCCCCGCAAGACAACTTATATTTTGGTGAGGAAGGACAGGGAACTTTATTATGCCGGCAACAGGGAGGCTGCAGAGCTTATTTTTCCAAAGCTTCCGGCATTCGGAGAGCAGGAGGCCGCAGAGGATCCCGGACTCTATTATGACGAGCTTGACAAGTTTGTAAAACAGCTGGATTTCCGTTTTCCGGACGGCAGCCAGGGGAGCGTGTTTGTAATTACGAAGGTAAATTCTCTGATTTCCAGAAAACTGCTGGTGGATATGTTCGTGGCGATTTTTCTGATTTTGATTTTTACGGGCCTTATGCTGACCCGCTGGATCCACCAGGGCGTGTTCAAGCCGGTGAACGAATTGAATCTGGCCATGCGCAAGATCAAGGAGGGGAATTTCGACTTTGTTCTGCAGACGGACGCCAAGGGGGAGATCGGCGATCTGTTCCGCAATTATGAGGATATGCGGCTGAGGCTGAAAGAGACCACGGAGGAGAATCGGGAGAGTGAGAAGCAGAACCGGGAACTGGTGAGCAATATTTCTCATGATCTGAAGACGCCCATAACGGCCATCAAGGGCTATGTGGAAGGGATTATGGACGGTGTGGCCGATACGCCCGAGAAAATGGATAAATACATTAAGACCATATATAATAAGGCCAACGACATGGAACGGCTGATCAACGAGCTGACCTATTATTCCGGCATTGACAACAATAGAATACCGTATAATTTCCATCGAATTAACGTGGCAGATTATTTTGGGGACTGTGTGGAGGAAGTAGGGCTGGATCTGGAGCAGAAGAATATAGAGCTGAATTACTCTAATCTGAGCAAATCCGACACGGTTGTCATAGCGGATCCGGAACAGATGAAGAAGGTAATCAATAATATCATCAGCAACAGTGTCAAGTACATGGATAAACCCCATGGGGTGATTGATATCCGGATACTGGACGAAACCGATTCCATCAGGATTGAGATAGAAGATAACGGCAAGGGTGTGGCGCAGAAGGACTTGCCCAAAATATTTGAACGGTTTTACCGTACGGACGCTTCCCGCAATTCCGCCCAGGGCGGCAGCGGCATCGGTCTGTCCATTGTGAAAAAGATTGTGGAGGATCACGGCGGCTATATCTGGGCAACCAGCAGGGAAGAGGAGGGTACATGCATGCATTTTGTATTGCGGAAATATATTGAGCTTCAGGATGAAGGATGACATTATGGGGAGAAAGGCAGGTTAAGGTATGAGCAGGATTCTGATCATTGAAGACGAGGTTGCAATTGCGGATTTGGAGAAGGATTATCTGGAGCTGAGCGACTTTAAGGTAGACACGTGCAATTCGGGCGACGAGGGGCTTGGAATGGCTCTGGACGGGGATTATAATCTGGTTATTTTGGATTTGATGCTTCCGGGACTTGACGGATTTGAGGTGTGCAGGAAGATTCGGGAAGAGAAAAATATTCCGATTCTGATGGTTTCTGCAAAAAAAGATGATATAGACAAAATCCGGGGGCTGGGCCTTGGGGCGGATGATTATATGACCAAACCTTTCAGCCCCAGCGAATTGGTGGCAAGGGTAAAGGCGCATATGGCCAGATATGAACGTTTGGTCGGCACCAATCAGAAACCGCAGAACGATATTGTGGAGATCAGGGGAATAAGGATAGATAAAACGGCACGGCGTGTATATATAAACGGCGAAGAAAAAACATTTACCACAAAGGAGTTTGATCTGCTTACCTTTCTGGCAGAGAATCCCAATCATGTATATACCAAGGAAGAACTGTTCCGGGAGATTTGGGATATGGATTCCATAGGTGATATTGCCACCGTCACCGTTCATATCAAGAAGATACGGGAGAAAATAGAGAAGGATACGGCGAAACCCCAGTATATTGAGACGATTTGGGGAGTTGGATATCGGTTTAAAGTGTAAAAAGTATCGATACTCCGATGAACATGAGATCAGGAAAAGAAAGAGGCGGGACAGAGATATGCTTCCAGAGCAATTTTTGGAGAGAATGCGCTGTATGCTGGGGGAGGAGTACGATATCTTTCTGGAAACTTTCGGCCAGGAGCGCCGCCAGGCCCTTCGGCTGAATCCTCTGAAATATGATGCGGAGGGGCGCAGCGCGGCACAGCGGTACGGCACAGACAGCGGCAGCTTCGCTGTATTGGAAAAAGTTCCCTGGGCCGAAGACGGATATTATTACAGGGGGCAGGACCAGCCCGGTAAGCATCCCTTTCACGAGGCCGGTTTATACTACATTCAGGAGCCGAGCGCTATGGCGCCGGTGGAGCTGATGGAGGTGCAGCCTGGGGAGAGAGTGCTGGATTTGTGCGCGGCCCCGGGAGGGAAATCAACTCAGATTGCGGCAAAGCTGAAAGGGAGAGGACTGTTGGTCTGCAACGAGATTCATCCGGCAAGGGCGAAGATTCTGTCGGAAAATATAGAGCGGATGGGCATAGGCAATGCCTGTGTCATCAATGAGGCCCCGGAACGTCTTGTGGGGCTTTTTTCCGGTTTCTTTGATAAAGTATTGGTGGATGCGCCCTGTTCCGGGGAGGGAATGTTCCGCAAGAATCAGGAGGCCTGCGGGGAGTGGAGTCCGGAGAACGTAAGGCTGTGCGCACAGCGGCAGGACGGGATATTGGATTGCGCGGCCCGTATGCTGAAGCCGGGCGGGCGTCTGGTGTACTCCACCTGTACCTTTTCTCTCCGGGAGAATGAGGGGAGCGTGAGCAGGTTTCTGGAACGGAACGAAGATTTTCAGCTTATGGCCATTGACAAGGGCCGGCTGGGACTGGAGGGCTGCGACGGGATCACGGCGTATTTCGATGAAGAAAAATTTCTCGGGGGAGACGCTGCCGGGGAAGTACAGGAAATTGAGGGGAACGGCGCCGGGGCCCACATGCCCGGGATGGAAAATACGCTCCGCCTGTGGCCGCATAGAATCCGCGGAGAGGGACATTATGCGGCAGTGCTGCGGAAAAAAGGAAATCTGCCGGAAACATGCGGAAATAACGATAGGATATTTACGGTAGAGCGAAACGCGGAGGCGGCCTGGAAGGAATTCTGTGCTTTTTGCAGGGAAAACCTGACTTGCCGCATAGACTTGAGCCGGAAAACAGGGGAAAGTCCGGGCATGGAAGGAGCAGCCAGATATATTGTATTTGGAGACAATCTGTATGTCCTGCCTGAGGAAATGCCGTCTTTGAAGGGGCTTAAGGTGGTTCGGCCCGGCCTGCATCTGGGGACACTGAAGAAGAATCGCTTCCAGCCGTCTCATGCTCTGGCGCTGGCGCTGAGACCGGGAAGCGCGGCCCGCAGATGGGAGTTTTCGGACTGTTCGCCGGACCTGGTCACTTACCTTGGAGGAGGCACTTTCTCCGGGGAAGGAGAGAAAGGATGGTACCTGGTCTGTGTGGAAGGATTCGGTATAGGCTGGGGAAAGCTGGCAGGAGGTGTCATGAAAAATCATTATCCTAAAGGATTGAGGAAAGGCTGACATGAAGACTGAGATACTTTATGAGGACCGGGATGTATTTGTGGCGTATAAGCCCGCCGGACTGGCCGTGCAGACAGCCAGGGCAGGACGGCAGGACATGGTCAGCGAGCTGAAAAATTATCTGAAAAGCGGATGTGAAAATCCGGAGCCGGGCACGCCTTATCTGGGGGTAGTGCATCGTCTGGACCAGCCGGTGGAAGGGCTTTTGGCGTTCGGGAAAAACAAGACCGCTGCGGCGTTCCTTACCGCTCAGCTGCAGGGAGAAGGGGACATGCTGTGCAAACAGTACTGCGCGGTCATCTATGGCCGGCCTGCAATAAGGGAGGGGGAACTGGAGGACTACCTATATAAGAGCGCAGAGAAGAGAGCGGTGATTGCGGAAGGTTTCCCGGAGAGTGCGCGGCCGAGAGAGGCGCGGCGGGCGTTTCTTTCGTACAGTATTCGGCAGCAATCAGAAATATACGATATATCAATAGCTGATATACGTATTGAGACCGGACGTTTTCACCAGATACGCGCGCAGATGGCGCATGCCGGCATGCCTCTGTTGGGAGACCAAAAGTATGGCAGCAGGGAATCATTGGAAAAGTCAGAGGCTCTTGGCATTCGGAATGCAGCGCTCTGCGCCTGCCGTTTATCCTTTGTGCATCCCTCTACAAAGCAAAAGATGGACTTCCGGGTCAGTCCTCGGGGCAAGGCTTTTTCCTTATTTTCACAGTTATGATTTCCGCAGAAATTCACCATACTAAAAGAGGAAAGCGGTAAGGGACGGAGGGTTCTGTATGGTGGATAAAATAAAGGAAAACAGATTTGCAGTACTGCTCCTTTTGACGGGGGCAGTTTATTTTTTTCTGAAAGTGCTTGCGCCCTTGACTGCGCCTGTGCTGACGGCCATGCTGTTTGTGACGATTTTTGGTCCCCTTCTTCAGAAAATGCAGAAGAAACTGAAAATACACAGACAGATCGGAGCAGTGCTTTTGCTGCTTCTGGCCTGCGGTATTCTTGCGGCATTGATCTGGATATTGTTTTCCTGGATTGTGGGAAGTCTGCCTGGCTTTGTGCGTAGTCTGGATTCGTTGGAGACCGAAATGTACGGTTTGATTCATCATACCTGTAATGTGGTGGGGCGGTCGCTGAACATAGACAACCTTTATCTGGAGAGGCTGCTCTTTGGCTGGATTCAGGACGGAATCGACTATTTTCAGCTGCAGCTTTTGCCCGAGATGTTATCTCAGTCGCTGACCTATGTAAAGATACTGGCTTCTGTGGGAGGTTTTCTGGTGACGTTCCTGATTGCTACGGTGCTGCTGGCCAAAGACTATGATCATATCATGAATCAAATGCTGGATAGGGAAGACTGTCATGTTTATCTGGAAATTATATGCGGAATGATCCGATATATAGCGACTTTTGTGAAGGCGCAGCTCATTATCATGAGCATAATCGGCGTTCTGGCGTCAGCGGTACTCTGGTTTTCCGGAATACACAATGGTATTCTGTGGGGGCTGCTGGCGGGGATTTTGGATGCTCTTCCGTTTATCGGCACGGGAGTGGTATTGGTTCCCATGGGGATACAGCAGATTTTCGGCGGAAATTATCTGAGCGCGGCAGTGTGTATTTTCCTGTATGTGGCGTGCATTTTTATTCGGGAAATGCTGGAACCCAGGTTAATCGGCAAAAAGATCGGCGTTTCGCCTATTGCGATATTGCTGTCTATCTATGCGGGAATCAAGCTGTTCGGATTATGGGGGATTATCGCAGGACCGTTGGGATTTGTCATTATCTATCAATCTTATATAAGTTTGGAGAAACGCAGGCAGGTTTCAACGTAAAGACTTTTCTCAGACTCCGGAGGGCTGTCTCTGCGACTCTTATGGGCCTGCCTGCTCTTCTCAATAATCAACGGATATCTTCAGGCAAAACGCCCAGATTCAGCCCCTTCAGGAGCCGATTATCATATGGAAAAAGACTGTCGTGGCAGAACTTTTCCCATCCTGAAATATAGAATTAAGAATTGCATTTATGATAGCATATGCGCAAAGCTATTGCAAGCTGTTTTTCTTCAACAAATTCTCAATTTAACAGCAGTGTGTAGCAGTTCAGACAGGATGCTGAACTATTACGGCAGCTTTACTGCATCAAAAAGAGTTTTTGGTAAACTCATATATGGCTATACCGGCAGCTAATGACAGATTCAGAGAGTCAATGGAATCTGAATGAGAAATGCGCACACTCTGGCCGACTTTCAGAAAAGTGTCATCCAGTCCCGTTGCTTCATTTCCGAAAATAAGAGAAAAGGCATGGTTTGTGTCCAACTGAAAGGAACCAAGTGTCTTTGCGCCCTTTAACATAAACGGATACATGCGCCGGTCCGCTCCGTATGCTGTGACATATTCTTTAAAAGATGAAAAATACTTAAAATGCATATGAAATAAAGAACCCATGGAAGCCCGTATTACTTTGGGATTAAAAATATCCACTGCAGGTTCTATAACAGCCAGATTGCGGATACCGAATCCTATGCATGTTCGAATGATCGTTCCGATATTTCCGGTATCACTGGGATTTACCAATACTACATGGTTTTCTCCCTGTTCGATATCACATTGAAACTTGTGAAAGACTCCCACAACAATACAGCTGTCTTTCTCTCTTATTTTTTCCAACAGCTTATCATTAACCACCAGGGGAATATCGTTTTTGTCACATAACAGCTTTATTTTATCATAGATTTCCTTATTGGCAGTAGTATGAATAAAAACTTTTTCGACAAATTCCGGGCAGTTTTCCAGTAATTCATATGTGGGAAATGCGCCGAATGTATAAGAATATGTATTCTTTTTATTGTATTTTTTAATGTCTTTGTTCGCTAACATGTCTTACCCCTTTTATTATAGATTGTTGGGAATTTACTGTTTTTCCAGTTTCGCTAATATTGCGCTGATCAGGAAACCGATTGTTCCTCCAATAGCAGCAGTTCCAACAATGATTAATATTATTTCAATCAGGAAATTTGTATGTATATTGGAAGCAAATTCGCAGATTATATACAAAACAAAATTCAAACCAAAGCCGATTACGGTTTTCCTGGCGCTCTTCATCTGTGCGCCAATGTATACAGCAAGGATTAATCCGATCAGCATAAAAATAACACTGTCAGACTCAAACAATTCTTGAAAAATGGGGAAATATTTCATATAGAAACCTCATCCTTTTCCCTGCATCCCAGCCTGCAGTAATGATAGTCCTGCGATGTACGTATGAACATATTATACCGGAGGATTTCAATATGGACAAGTACATTTTTGATGAAAGCAAGGGCTGTCGCCTTAGAATGGGTGCAAATAGATTTCCTGTTGATGGGAATTACGTAAATGACTATAATAGGAAATATATACAAAACAGGTAAAAACTAAGTGAAAATTTCAAAGATATTATGAATGCAACTGACAGTTGACACATTGCATGGTGCTGATTGGTAGAGAGCAACCTGAAAAAAAGATAAAATATACGCATAACAAACACACAAGGAGGATATCGTTATGATTTTTGCAGACAAATTAACACAGCTTCGAAAGAAAGCAGGTTGGTCACAAGAGGAACTAGCTGAACAAATGAATGTTACAAGGCAGTCCGTTTCAAAATGGGAAGGAGCTCAGTCTGTTCCAGATCTTGAGAAAATGATTCGCCTTTCAGAATTGTTTGGCGTAAGCACAGACTATTTGCTTAAAGATGAAATTGAAGATGAGGAATGTACCATACCATCTGATGAAGTGTCAAAGCTAAGGCGGGTATCTATGGAAGAAGCAAACGCCTTTCTTTCTGTCAAAGCTACAACATCAAAATCAATAGCATTGGCAACTTTTTTGTGTATTTTATCACCTATATGTCTATTGATATTAGGAGCGGTCAGCGAAGTTCCAAAATATAGTTTGGGAGATAATGTGGCTGAAGGAATTGGGATGATTGTTTTACTTCTTCTTGTCACAATAGCAGTTGCTTTGTTTATTTCAAGTGGTAGAAAAACCGCAGCATATGATTATTTAGAAAAAGAAATTTTTGAAACGGAATATGGCGTTAGCGGAATGGTTTCAGAACGAAAAGCACAATATAACGAAGTATATACAAGAAATAACATAATAGGCGCTGGTCTTTGTATTATGGCGCTCATCCCTCTTTTTGGAGGAGCTATATTTAATGATGAGAATGAATTACTGCTGACGGTTATGCTTTCTGCTTCTTTTGTTATTGCAGGTATTGGTGTCGTTTTCTTTATCCGCAGCGGAATAGTATGGGCAAGCTATGAAAAACTTTTACAGGAGGGCGATTATTCAAAGGAGAAAAAGCAAAAGCAATCTGTCACAACGAATATTTCGGTTGTATATTGGTCAATTGCTGCTGCCGTATATTTAGGATATAGCCTTTCTACAAATAATTGGGGATATAGTTGGATAATTTGGGTAGTTGCGGCCGTCGTATTCCCTGCCATTGTTGCGGCTTCTAATTTGCTTGGTAAACGCAAATGATGAAAAAATTGCCGTTCTACTGTCCGATTGGAGAAAAACAACCTGTTTTTCCTATTCCCAACTTTTTTAAACCGTCTCATTGCATGGAACATTATACTTCATTATAATCAAAGCAGGAAGTGTGAAAATCATATGGCAAATGAAGATAAAAAGATTTTAATGGAATGCTGAACGACAGTAAGGATATGCCAAAGTTTCAGACAATTACAGACCCAAAAAGCATTGAAAAATATGGCGGAAGCAGAATGTACTTTGCTCCGCCGATTGCGTATGACAAGGTAATGCGGCTTGTCCCATTCGGAAAGCTGATTACAGTGGGGCAGATCAGAGAATACTTTGCAGATATAAACGGCGCAGATTTTACGGAACCGATTACAGCAGGTATATTCGTGTCCATTGCGGCATGGGCAAGCTATCAGCGTTCCGAAGATAAAACTCCGTATTGGCGTACATTAAAGGCAAACGGCGAACTGAACGCAAAATATCCCGGCGGCATAGAGGCGCAAAAAGAAAAACTGGAGTCGGAGGGCCATACTGTCCTTCAAAAGGGACGCAAAAATATAAAGTACTACGTGAAAGATTACGAAAAGGCTCTGTTTTGTCTGAAGTAACTCCTTCCTATGGTCCACACCTCCCCCAGGCCAGGGGTGTGGTTGATGCATATCCATGATTGCATCTGCCGGAAAGCATTTTTATACTGCAGACCGCCAGGATTTACAGTGATGCCTTCGGGAAAATACCTGGCTGGCGGTCTGCAGTCGGGTTGCACTGCAAATTCAATTGGTGTGCAGTATAAGCTCACTCCGGGGAAGAACGGAGCAACCCCAGTTCCATCAGCTTCAAATAATGGGGGATATCCTGGGTTACGGGAAGGATTTTAAAAGGCGCGCCGCAGCACCCGCAATGCCATTTTTCTTCTTCCTCGAAGGTATATTTTACGCCGCACTTACAACTTCCGTTTCTGCGGTTTTCGCAGCCCATGTCGCTGTGCCGGAACATTTCCGCGATTCTCTCCGGGCATTCCTGTAAGTAGGGGAGACTTTTGTCTGTCGTAGAGCCGGTAGGCATAATCACTGCTCCGCGTGCTGCTGATCAATCCCATATCCTCGTAATAACGCAGTGTCCTGGCTGAAATATCATATTTTGACGATATCTCCCTTATTTTGATAAGACCCTCCATAACAATGCTCCCTTCCGCAGTTATAGGGACTGTCCCATCGCTGCTTTCCTGATCATTGATGCGACAACCTCTTGGGCATATTATATACCCTTCCCTAACGGCAGAGTCAAGCCGGGAAATTTCTTCCTCTCTGCCCCCTAAAACTCCCGTCTGGCATATATCCGCAGGGACAGGCACAGGGACAACGCCCAGACTGCCGCGCCCAGAAGCAGAATCCCGCCGCTGACTGTCAGAATATGCTCCGCGGCATACAGCAGCGCATCACGGATAAAGGTTCCCCCTGTCATGATGTCATACTCTACCAGGGCCAGATAGATCAGACCAGTAAGAATGCAGGGAATGTAGTAACCCCAGATTCTTCCTTTCTGGTATCCCAGTTTAAAGAGCACAGGGTACATGGCCAGGTTCATCAGGGCATAGATGAGAAAACAGAAAGCGCCCAAAGCCAGTCGCCATTTCCAGTCAGGATACCACCGGGAGAAAGAAAAAAGATTGGCAAACGGCATCAGGGCAAAGCCGGACAGAACACCTGTCAGAAACAGCAGCAGGGACAAAAGGTATCTGCCCACAACCATTCGGTTTCTGTTTACGGGCAGGGTCAGGTAAAGCCGGTTCAGATTCCACTGTTCCTCCACCGCAAAGAAATTGATGGAAAAGGAAAACAGCAGAAACACGCCCAGCGGCGCCATCAGAATGGTGGAAAATATACCGTTTACCAGTAGGGCCACAGGAATCAACAGACATCTTATGCGGTAGCATTTTATGGCAGTCCAGTCTAATTTCATCAGTTTCAGCATTTCTATACCTCCCTGCTTTTGGCATTTCGTTCCAGATAAACAATCACATCATTGATGGAAGCCTTTTCGGTAACCGTATCCGAAGGCAGCCCGCCGATATGCGTCAGATCCATAAGGCACTCGTAACCGCTGTCCGTCTGACGCAGACCAATGGCATGGGCCCGCTTTTCCGCGGGAAGATGCCAGCCCCTGACCACACAGTAGGTGTCGGTCAGCTTCTCCCTGTCCCCGTCATAAGCGATGCTGCCGTCGTGAATATAGACGATTTTGTCCGCAATCCGCTCCAGGTCCGTGGTAATATGGGTGGAGAACAGAATGGTTCTGTTTTCCGGAAGGAGATATTCCCGGAAAATGTCCAGAAGTTCGTCCCTGGCAATGGGATCCAGGCCTCCGGTAGGTTCGTCCAGGAGCAGAACCTTTGTGTCATGGGAAAGGTGGACAGCCATGGCCAGTTTCTGCTTCATGCCCCGGGAGAAATCCTTAAATTTTTTTCCGGGTTCCAGACCGAACCGGGCCAGATATTCCCTGTACCGGCCGCTGTTCCAACTTGGGTAGAAAGGCCCCAGGCTTTTCTCAATGTCCACAGGGGTCCAGTCTCCCTGAAAATAGGGCTGATCGAAAAGTATGGCGATTTCCTCCCGCAGGGCAGCGTCTGTGCAGGGTCTGCCCAAAAGACGCGCTTCCCCGCTGTCCGGAAAGGCCTGACCTGACAAAATCCGCAGAGTGGTGGACTTTCCGGCGCCGTTCGGCCCCACGAAGCCGCAGCACAATCCCTCCGGCACGGAGAAACTGATATTTTTCAGCGCAAATCCAGGATAAGACTTGCACAGACCCTTTACTTCAATGGCATTGCTCATGGTAGATTTCCTCCAATCTTTTCTGTAACCCTGACAGATTCAGGCCTGCAGCCAATCCTTTTTCCACTGCTGCCGTCAGGGATTTGTCGATGGCCTGCAGATACTGCCGCCGCACGGCCTCGGCGTCGCCTTTCACAAAAGAACCCCGTCCCTGCAGGGTATAAATCAGCCCTTCCGCCTCCAGATCGCCGTAGGCCCGGGTGGTGGTAATGACGCTGACCCGCAGGTCCCTGGCCAGCTGACGCATGGATACCAGGGGAGCGTCAGGCGGCAGATTACCTGACAGAATCTGCGCTTTGATCTGCATTTTAATCTGTTCATAGGCAGGGATTTCACTTTGCATGGAAATGACAATGTTCATTCCGCTTCTCCTTATCATAGTGTATATATTGAGTATATGCAGTAAGGGCAGAAATGTCAAGAGATTTTTCATCAGGCAGGGGAACTATGCTCTCCGCAACTTTCCGATAAGATAAAAAACCGGCCTGATCTGCCGGTATATCCTGCACATCAAGCCGGTACTGCTACCTGTATTTTTCCATCTGCAGCCGAAACATGGCCGCATACTTTCCGTCTAACCGCATCAGCTCATCATGGGAGCCAACCTCGGCAATCCGCCCGTCTTCCAACATGTAAATTTTATCTGCAAGCCTGGTAGTGGAGAGCCTGTGGGAGATGAAAACCACGGTTTTCTCCCTGTCCAGGTTCATCATGGTATGGTTCAGATTGTACTCGCTCAAAGGGTCCAATGCACTGGAAGGCTCATCCAGAACAATGATGGACGCATCCTGGTAGAGACTCCGGCAAATGCCCACCATCTGGGCCTCCCCTCCGGAAAACAATACGCCGTTCTCCTCAAATTCCCTGGTTATGGGGGTAGCATATCCCTGGGACAGGCTGGCTGTTTTTCATAATCCTCCCTCGCGTTCGTTTGAATTCGAACGGAATCCCGTATATTTTTGAATTTGTCCGTTCCTATTCTGTCCGCTGAATCATGCAGCCGTAAATTTTCTTCTATTCCGCATTCCAGTATATCACAAATATGGGATTTCTGTCCATCTTATCTAAAGGACATCAGCTGTACAGGATTCCATTTCATTAAAAAGAGACATATTTTATTCTATATAAAGCTTACGGGTAAGGAAATTTTATGTTTACAATGCGTGCTTATATGGTATTATAGATGAATATAGAGGAGAAAAAGGACATTATGGATGTCTTGCCTGAAACTGTAGAAAGATTGGAGGCATATATGTTTTTAAAATCGATGATTCTCCGCAATTTCAGATGTTTTTCGGATTTGAATATTTGTTTTAAGAACAGACTTACCCTTATTGTAGGAAGCAATGGCGCAGGAAAATCAACGGTGCTGGAGGCTGCCGCCATTGCAGTCGGAACATTGACAGCTGCAATGGACGGATTAACCAATTATGGAATCAAGAAAAGCGACGCACATTATAAATGTTTTGACTTGGGAAGCAGCGTAGATGTGCAGCCGCAGTTTCCGGTGGAAATAACGGCGTCAGGCAGTGTTGATGGGAAAGATATATCCTGGACAAGAAATTTAAATTCTGCAAATGGCAGGGGAGGACTTGGAGCGGCAAAGGAACTTACCCAAATTGCCCGGGAATATCAGGATAGAATGCGAAATGGCGACAGGGACTTAAAACTTCCGATTATTTCTTATTATGGGACGGGGCGGGATCAACATCGCGAGAAAAAAAGCGGCGTATTTGAAAAAAATAGTAGAATTAATGGCTATATTGACAGCCTTGATGGCGCTGCGAATGATAAGCTGCTGATGAAGTGGTTTCAGAAAATGACGATGCAGGAACTTCAGAGAAAACAGGAGATACCGGAATTTGCAGCCGCAAGAACAGCTATGGAACAGGTATTTTCGTCTATTACAGGTTTTTCCGATGTTAATGTCCAGTTTAATTTGGATACAGGCGATATTGATATTATTTATAATGACCATAATAATGAACATGTAAGAATTCCGCTGTCATTGCTCAGCGACGGATATAAATGTACAATAAGCTTAATAGCCGATATTGCGTATAGAATGGCTCTGCTCAATCCACAGCTTCTGGATAAAGTATTAACTGAGACACAGGGTATTGTATTAATTGATGAAATAGACTTACATTTGCATCCGGCCTGGCAGAAACGTATATTAAAAGACTTGATGGACATTTTTCCTAAGGTACAGTTTATTGTCAGTACACATGCGCCTGAGGTCATTAATTCTGTAAAGCGCGATTCAATTGTCATTTTAAAGGACAAATCGGTTTTTTCTGCGGTTGGCGAAACTTATGGTAAAGATGCGAATACGATACTGAGAGAGATAATGGAAGTATCTACAAGACCGGACGCTGTAACAGGTTTATTTGAACAATTTTATAATCTATTGGATCATGAAGAGTGGCGCCGGGCAGAGGCTGTTCTTGATCAGCTTGAAGCTCAGGTTGGAAACAATGATGCAGAAGTAAATTCATGCCGCGTGCGTCTTGAATTAGAACAAATGTGAGGTGGCTGCCATGATTGCGATAAAGAAAGGCAGAGAACCGGATAAGTTACTTCGTTATCGATTGACATGTGATGCACGCAGAGGTAATAAACCAATAAAGGTTAATCCATGTAATGCTGAAACATTACGTGGAATTACATACACTTCTTCCGGAAGAATACAGTCATCGGACCCGGAAATCGATAGAGATATCAATGAACATCTTAACCTGAATTGCAATATCATTTCTTTGCCGGAGAATAGAAAGCAGGTAATACAAACATTAATTGAGGATATAAGAAGAAAGTGCGGAACTGGAGATATTTCTTTGTACTGTAAAAGAAAATTGGATCAAATACGATTGACAAGTGATCCCAAGATGCCGTATGTCGGTATAATCATTTGGTGGCTTGAAAAGCGTATATAGAGATGTATTTTTGCAGGACTTCTTCGGAGGTCCTGTTTTTTCTAAATTTTAAGGGCATTCCCCGGACGGCAACCAAGTGTGTCTTGACAACATTTGGAAAAAATGATATTCTGATTACAATGTATCGAAACTTTGCGAAAATAATTTCAGACAGGAGGTTTTAAGAAAAGTGAAAGGGAGAAGAAATAAGTTTCGAAAGATTTTCGGGTTGTTGTTGGCAGTTGTGGTGGCGGCCTGCAGTCTAACGGCCTGCGGGAAATCGGACTGGCGCGATAAGGAAGTGACGGTAATAGATGATAATTACCGCACCTGGTATGAGATTTTTGTCTATTCCTTCTGCGACAGCGACGGGGACCAGATAGGGGATCTTCAGGGAGTGATCTCCAAATTGGATTACATAGCGGACATGGGCTTTAACGGAATCTGGCTTATGCCCATCATGCCATCCCCTTCCTATCACAAATACGATGTGAAGGATTATCAGGAAATTGAACCGGAATACGGCTCCATGGCAGATTTTGAGGAGCTTGTGGCGGAATGCGACAAGAGGGGCATAAAGCTGATTATCGACCTGGTGCTCAACCATACATCCTCGGAGCATCCGTGGTTTGTTGAAGCCTGCAGTTATCTGGAGTCCCTGGAGGCGGGAGCGGAGCCTTCTGCGGAAGAATGTCCCTACTATGAGTACTATAATTTCGTAAAGGGCAATCCCAATTCCAATACCTGGTATCAGGTGGGAACCACGGATTACTACTACGAGGGTGTATTCTGGAGCGGCATGCCGGACGTAAATTTCGAAAGCCAGGCCCTGCGGAAGGAATTTGAAGGAATCATGGATTTCTGGCTGAATAAGGGCGTTGGCGGATTCCGCCTGGATGCGGTAAAGGAATTTTACACAGGCTCTGCCAGCAAGAACGTGGAAGTGCTCACCTGGCTCAATGATTATGTGAAAGCCGTAAAACCGGATGCCTACATGGTGGGGGAAGCCTGGGACGGGCTTAATGTCTACGCCCAGTACTATGCCAGCGGCATTGACAGCTTTTTTGATTTTGAGTTCGCAGGACCTACGGGTGTGGTGACCAAGACCCTGACTTTCAGCGGCGAGACCAACAGTGCCCAGGCGTACGCAAAGGCCCTGTCCAGGGTGCAGAAGGCCATCCGGGAATACCGGGAAGACGCCATTGATGCCCCTTTCTTTGTCAACCACGACATGGCCAGGGCGGCGGGCTATATGCAGTATGATGTGCGGAAAGTGAAGATGGCGGCTCCGCTGAACATTCTCATGAGCGGCAGCGCCTTCGTGTACTACGGGGAAGAAATCGGCATGACCGGCAGCGGAAAGGATGAAAACAAGCGTGCGCCCATGTACTGGTCCTCCGATGCTCAGGCCAAGGGCATGACCAGAGGTCCCCTGGATATGGAACCTCAGGAAAACCAGTTTGCCTGCGCCCAGGAACAGATGAAAGCCGATGATTCCATCTACAGCTTTTACAAGGATACCATCCTCCTGCGGAACCAGAATCCGGAAATTGCCCGGGGAACCGTGGCCAGACTGGAGGAAGTTGAGGATCAGGACATAGCTGCTGTTTCCAAGACCTATGACGGCAAAACCATTTACCTGCTGTACAACATATCGGAGACGGAGGAAAAGCAGGTGGAAATGCCCGCGTCCCTGTACGGGGAACTGGAGATCGCAGGCTATCTCTCCGTGGACGGCGGGGAAGTGACCATGAAGGACGGGGTGGTTGTTCTGCCTTCCTACAGCGTTGTGGTTCTGCGGCAGAAAGAGTGAACTTTTGCATCCATTTAACATTTTGGCAGGTTCAAAAAACAAATGGATGTAGAAATTCAGCTGCTGTTTTGTGTATAATAAAACCGGAAAGGCGCAATACGGAATTGCAGGGCCTGAAAAGGCAGCAGACAGGATCATAACTAGGGCGCGCGGCGGAAGACGGCAGGGCGCAGAATGGAGAGGGCATGAAAGAGACGGTATTAAAAAAGTTTGCGGAAGTATTTGGAGAGGAAGAGGGCGTGAAGGCTTATTTTGCGCCGGGCCGGGTCAATCTGATCGGAGAACATACCGACTATAACGGAGGGCATGTGTTTCCCTGTGCGCTGACCATCGGCACATACGGGGCGGCGCGCAGGAGGACGGACAATAAGCTGCGCTTTTATTCCATGAATTTCGGGAAGCTTGGGGTGATTGAATCTTCTCTGGAAGAACTTACGCCATCAGGGGACGCGGGCTGGACCAACTATCCCAAGGGAGTCATGTGGGCTTTCGGAGAGAAGGGGATGAAAGTGCCCTGGGGTATGGATCTGCTGCTGTACGGCAATATTCCCAACGGCTCAGGGCTGTCTTCCTCCGCTTCGGTGGAAGTTTTGACCGGGTATATTTTAAGAGACTTTTTCGGATTCGAGGTGAGCAACCAGGAACTGGCGCTTATCGGACAGTATGCCGAGAATAATTATAACAAAGTGAACTGCGGCATCATGGATCAGTTTGCCATTGCCATGGGAAAGAAAGATAATGCCATCTTTCTGGATACGGCAGATCTGTCCTTTACCTATGCGCCCATTGCTCTGGAGGGGGCAAAGATCGTCATTGCCAGCAGCAATAAGAAGAGGGGCCTGGGGGATTCCAAGTACAATGAGCGCCGCAGCGAGTGCGAGACTGCGCTGGCGGAGCTGCAGCAGGCGGTAAAAATCAACAGTCTGGGAGATCTGGATGAAGAGACGTTTGAAAAATATCAGTCTGCCGTCAAGGACGACGTGCGCAGAAAACGGGCAAAGCACGCGGTTTTTGAAAATCGGCGTACCATCCGGGCAGTGGAGGCCTTGAAGGCCAGGGATGTGGCGCTGTTTGGGCAGTTGATGAACGCGTCCCATGTGTCTCTGCGGGATGATTATGAAGTGACGGGCAGGGAACTGGATACTCTGGTGGAAGAGGCCTGGAAGGTGGAAGGGGTCATCGGCTCCCGGATGACCGGCGCAGGATTCGGCGGCTGTACAGTCAGCATCGTGAAAGACGAAGCAATCGATACCTTTATCGAGAAGGTAGGCAGGGCTTATCAGGAGAAAATCGGCTACGAAGCGGACTTTTATGTGGTGGAGATCGGCGACGGTCCTGTCACTTTGTAGAATATACGAAACAAAAGCTGCAGAAAGGCGGTGCGACAGTAATGGAAAGTATAGGGGCTGATATCAGGAGACTGGTAGCTTATGGACGCAGAACGGGACTTGTGCCCCCGGAGGATGAGATATTTACCGTAAACAGACTGCTGGAGCTGTTTGAATTGGAAGAGCCGGAAGAGGGCGGGGAAGAGCGGACGGACGCAGACGGGGATTGGGCGCTGGAGGAAATCCTGAACCGCATGTGCGATTATGCGTATGAGAAAGGTCTGATTGCGGAGAACGGGGTGGTGTACAGAGACTTGTTCGACACCAGAATCATGAGCATGCTGATGCCCAGACCCAGCGAAGTAATCCGTAAATTCTGGTCCGTTTACGAGAATGAATCTCCCGAAGCAGCAACGGATTTTTATTATGAATTCAGCCGGAATTCCGACTATATCAGGCGCTACCGCATTGCCAGGGATAAAAAATGGACTGTGTCCACGAGATACGGTGATCTGGACATCACCATCAATCTGTCCAAACCGGAAAAGGATCCCAAGGCCATAGCGGCCGCAAGGAACGCCAGGCAGTCCGGCTATCCCAAGTGTCTGCTCTGCCGGGAGAACGAGGGGTATGGGGGACGGCTCAATCATCCGGCCAGGCAGAATCACCGCATTATCCCGGTGACCATCAACGGCAGCCAGTGGGGCTTTCAGTACTCCCCTTATGTGTATTATAATGAGCACTGTATTGTGTTCAATTTTCAGCATGTGCCCATGAAGATTGACCATGCGGCGTTCTGCAAGCTTTTTGATTTCGTGAAGCAGTTTCCCCATTATTTCGTCGGGTCCAATGCGGATCTGCCTATTGTGGGGGGCTCTATTTTGAGCCATGACCATTTCCAGGGCGGCCGTTACGAGTTTGCCATGGCCAAGGCTCCTGTGGAAAGGTATTTTACGGTAAAGGGTTTTGAGGATGTGACCGCAGGGGTGGTGAACTGGCCCATGTCTGTGATCCGCCTGAACGGGCCGGACAGCGGACGCATTATTGCCCTGGCGGATAAAGTCCTGGAAAAATGGCGGGGATATACGGATGAAAGCGCATTTATATACGCCTGTACGGACAATGAAGCGCATAACACCATTACGCCCATCGCCAGGAAGCGGGGGGAGAATTTCGAGCTGGACCTGGTGCTGCGCAACAATATTACCACCGAAGAACATCCTCTGGGTGTTTACCATCCTCATGCAAGGTTACATCATATCAAGAAGGAGAACATCGGTCTGATCGAGGTTATGGGGTTGGCCGTGCTGCCTGCCAGACTGAAGGATGAGATGGCATTGCTGAAATCCGCCCTGCTGTCGGGAGCAGACCTGCAGGAGGATGAGGTTCTGGCCAAGCACGCGGACTGGGTGGAGGAGTTTGCCAAAAAGTACGAAAGGATAGATGCTTCGAATATCGACAGCATTCTTGAAAAGGAGATCGGCCTGGTGTTTATGGAAGTTCTGGAAGACGCCGGGGTATATAAGCGGACACCCCAGGGACAGGCGGCTTTCGATCGGTTTATCGAAATATTATCATGATTATATTGATGAGAATGAAGAGGGTCTGTCTGTGACAGATCCTTTTTCCGGAGGCATATTGCGGAAGGGATGAGTCGGGCCGGCGGGAAGAGGAGGGCAGGATGACAAAAAAGTTTGCGGTGATCAGCGATGTGCATGGAAATTACAAGGCCTTTGAGGCGTTTTTGGAGTATATGGAAAAGCGCCCGGTGGACGGCATTATCTCTCTTGGGGACTATGTAACGGACAGTCCCTATCCGGAACGGACAATGGCGCTTATCCGGGATATGCGGAATAGATATGATTGCTGCATGCTGCGGGGCAACAGGGAGGACTATCTGCTGAACAACGCGGGAAATCGGGAAGGCTGGAAGCCCTCGTCAGCCAACGGAACATTGTATTATACCCTGCAGCATATGACAGAGGAATACCTGGACTTTTTCGCTTCCCTTCCCACAGAGCGGGAATATGAAATAGAAGGCTGTCAAACACTGTATCTTTGCCACGGCGTGCCCGGGAGGGTAAGAGGGAATGTGCACGAGGAAGAGGGGCTGAAGGAGAAGGTGATGAAGGAACTGAAATATTCCTGTCTGCTGGGCGGTCACACACATCATCAGGAGACGGACAGGCTGTATGGCCGGACTTATATCAATCCCGGTTCTCTGGGCTTTGCCGTTGACGGCGTAGGGAGGCGGGCCCAGTTTGCGGTGCTCACAGGGACAGCGGCGGAATGGGAAGCGGAATTTATATCCATTCCCTATGATGTGGAAGGATATCTGAGGGATTTTCGGGAGAGTGGGATGGACGAGGTGGGATTTACCCTGAATAAGGCGATCAGGAAGAGCCTCCTCACG
Organism: uncultured Acetatifactor sp.; assembly: GCA_910586515.1. Classification (GTDB taxonomy): domain Bacteria; phylum Bacillota; class Clostridia; order Lachnospirales; family Lachnospiraceae; genus Acetatifactor. The sequence goes on along the minus strand of CAJUGL010000004.1, from coordinate 65,594 downwards.
GGGATTAATTATTTTTATCACTGCATTTTGGAAATAGACAGAGAGGCCCGGGCAGCGGGGCTGGCCTCCATAGCGGATGTACCTCAATCGGCCTGGGATAAACTGGAGAAAAAGTTCGACTTGTAGCCCATGTCTTTCCCTGCAAAACCCGCAGACAGGGGAAATAAAAGTGAAGTAATGAGGGAGGGAGCTGCGGATGAAATTTCTGTTGGCGGCTGTAAATGCAAAATACATTCATTCCAACCCGGCCATCTACAGCCTGCGGGCTTATGCGGGAGAAGCGCTGGCGCAGTATACGGAGCTGGCGGAGTATACCATCAATCAGTCCGCCCGGGAAATATTGGCGGACATCTATGGCAGGAAACCGGATGCGGTGGGTTTTTCCTGCTATATCTGGAATTGGAGGCTGATTGAGGAGCTTTTGGAAGAACTGCCCAAACTGCTGCCCGGCGCGGAAATCTGGCTGGGCGGTCCGGAAGTATCCTATGACGCAAGTGTCATTTTGTCAGGGCATCCCCAGATAACCGGCATTATGTTGGGCGAGGGAGAAGAGACGTTCAAAGAGCTTCTGACTTATTATGTCCGGCGGGAAGAGGGGCAAAACGGCTTGGGGACGGAACAGACGCTGAAGGACATTGCGGGTCTGTGCCTTCCGGAGGGTTGTACGCCCTGCCGTCCGCCGGTAGATATGGATCGGCTGCCTTTTTTGTACCAGGATCTGTCCTCCTTTGAGAACAGGATTATCTATTATGAGTCAGGCAGGGGATGTCCCTTTCACTGCAGTTATTGCCTGTCGTCTCTGGATAAGCGGGTGCGGGTGCGCGGCATTGGCACCGTAAAACGGGAGCTGCAGTTTTTCCTGGATCATCGTGTAAAGCAGGTGAAGTTTGTGGACAGAACTTTTAACTGCGATCATGAGCATGCCATGGCTGTTTGGACATATTTGCAGGAAAACGACAATGGTGTCACAAATTTTCATTTCGAGATATCGGCCGATATTCTCCGGGAAGAGGAAATCGCTGTGCTGAACCGGTTCCGCCCGGGTTTTGTTCAGCTGGAGATCGGCGTCCAGTCAGCGAATCCCAGGACGCTGGAAGCCGTCCGGAGGGGGACGGATATGGAGAGACTGGAAAGGGCGGTGGCCGCCATACGCAGGGGCGGAAATGTACATCTGCATCTGGACTTGATTGCGGGGCTTCCCTATGAGGGGTATGAGAGCTTCGGCCTGTCTTTTGACAGAGTTTACGGGATGAAGCCGGATCAGCTGCAGCTGGGATTTTTGAAGCTGCTGAAGGGTTCTCCGCTGTGGGAGAAGGCGGCAGAGTATGGCATCTGCTGTCAGGAACGCCCGCCCTATGAGGTATTGTATACCCGGTGGCTGTCCTATGAAGAGATGCTGCGGCTGAAGAGAATTGAGGAGATGGTGGAGCTGTATTACAACAGCGGCCAGTTTGCGCATACTCTGGCTTTTCTGGAATCGGCCTTTCCCGGGCCATTTGCCCTGTATGAGAGTCTGGCGGATTTCTGCGGAAGAAAAGGGTATTTTTCATTCGGTCCAGCCAGGGTCCGGCGGTATCAGGCGCTGCTTCAGTTTGCCCGGGAGTATGACGGGGAACGTCTGGAAGTGTACCGTGAGCTGCTGACTTTTGACTTGTATCTGCGGGAAAAGGTGAAAAGCAGACCGGATTTTGCGGGGGATACTTCGGTGTATAAAGAGGCGGTGAGGCAGTTCTATCAAAAGGAAGAGAAGGAGGGGCGGTATCTGTCCAATGAGGAGGGGTACGACTGGAAACAGCTGGCCGGGGTAACCCACCTGGAGCCCTTTGCCTGGCCCGTGTGGGACAGGGAGAGAATGGCGGCAGGGTATGGAGACTTTCGGGAGGGAAAGCCCAGAGAGGCAGACAGGGTCTTTGTCCTGTTTGACTACCGGAAACGCGGTCCGCTGGATAACGGAGCAAAAGTCCGGCTGGCAGGTCCGGCTCAGGCGGAAGGAAAGCGCGGAAGTACATGATGTCAGTTCTGCGGATATTTTTCTTTTAAATAGCGGACAATGGCGTTTCTGTTGGAAGAGCGCAGCCCTTCGGCGGTCCGGATCAGCTGCGGAATTCTTTCTTCTTCAAAATGCGAGGCCCAAAATTCCGCCAGCTGATAATAAGTACGGCTCACATCCGTGTTGGTGCTGACGGCAAATTCCATCAGCACGGAAGCCTCGGCCAGGTAGCCGGATTCAATCAGGACATCGGCCCATTTCTGGAGAGTCCGCACCAACAGCGTATAATTCTGGTCATACTCGGACAGCGGGGTGATATTGGCGGTTCCGTATTCCAGCTTCAGGTCTGTGTTGGTCCAGCCGGTAAGGTTGACGATCTTCTGATCGGTAAGGGATTCCACGATGCCGATGCATTCCATGACCGTACTGTTTTCGTTCAGGATATGGGTGGGAAAGCGTTCCAGAGGGATGGTGACATAGTTCAGTCCGTCCAGGGATTTCCGGCGAACCGAATTGGAGCGGGCCTCTCTTTCCCAGAAATTGTCATTATCCTTGCGGCGTTTTTTTGCCTGTTTTCTTATGTTATGAGAAACAAGAAGAGAAAAGGTAATAAAACTTGCCAAAAAACCGATATTCATATATAATTCCTTTCATAACTAAATTGTTTTCTGCCGTCAGGCAGTGAGGAGGCAGCCATGTTTAATATGAACAACAAAAAGACCAGGCAGCGCGTTTCGGCAGTAATTGTCATGCTGCTGATTATCGCCATGCTGATTTCAACTGTAACATATTTGGCCTATTAATTCAATAGGCTTAAAAACAGGAAAGGGAGATATGGATGAAAAAGTGGGTGAGTAGAGGGGGTTTTATGGCGCTTTTTTTCGTCTGCGCGCTGATTTCAGGCATGCGCGTCAAGGCGGAAGGCGGCACCATCAAGAACGGCATTTTTGCGGGGGACATTGATCTGTCCGGCATGACCGCCAAGGAGGCTGCAGAAGCGGTGGAGAGCTGGGTGGACGGCCTGAGATCGGCAGAAATCACTTTGCTGGCGGCGGCGGATACGGAGGTGCCTGTCACCGCAGGGGAGCTGGGGATTGCCTGGGCAAATCCGGAGCTGGTATCCGAGGCGATGGAAGTGGGAAGCCATGGCAATGTGATAGAACGGTATAAGCTGCTGAAAGATTTGGAGGAGGAAAATCTGGTCTATCCGATTCGGCTCTCCTTTGATACACAGTCGATCAGCAATATCCTGACGGATAAATGCACACAATATGACGTACAGGCAGAGGATGCCACGTTGAAGAGGGAAAACGGAGAATTCCAGGTAGTGGAAGGACAGACGGGCTATAAGCTGGACGTGGAGACTTCCATCGGCCTGGTGAACGCTTATCTGACGGAACAGTGGGACGGGCAGGCCTGCTCCATAGCCCTGGATGTGGCGGTGGATGAGCCCAGGGGAACTGCCGAAGAACTGGCCCAGATTAAGGATGTGCTGGGAACATTTACCACATCCTACAGTTCATCTGGTTCAAACAGGAGCGCAAACGTGTCCAACGGCTGTAATCTGATCGACGGCACACTCCTTTATCCGGGGGATGAATTTTCCACATACGAAAGCGTGGCGCCTTTTTCACAGGCCAACGGCTATTATATGGCCGGGTCCTATCTGAACGGACGAGTGGTGGACAGTCTCGGGGGCGGAATCTGCCAGGTGTCCACTACGCTTTATAATGCCGTGCTGCTGGCGGAGCTGGATGTGACGGAACGCCACAATCACTCCATGATCGTGAATTATGTGGATCCTTCTGCGGATGCGGCCATTGCGGAGAGCTCGGGAAAAGATTTCAAATTTGTCAATAATCTGGATTACCCGGTATATATTGAAGGGTATACGGAGAACAAGAGAATTACCTTTACGATCTACGGCAGGGAGACCAGGTCAGCGGACAGAGAGGTGCGTTACGAGAGTGAAGTGCTGGAGGTGAACAGGCCTCCTGCGGATATCATCAATGCGGATGCTTCCAAACCCATCGGCTATGCGGTGGTGACGGACAGCGCCCATATCGGCTATAAGGCCCGGCTGTGGAAAGTGGTGCAGGAAGGGGGCCAGGAAGTCAGCCGTACTCAGGTGAACAGCAGCAGCTATAAAATGGTGCCCAGAAGCGCCGTTGTGGGGACAGCTACAGAGGACCCGGCTGCATATGAAGAGATTATGGCCGCCATAGGTACCGGGAATCTGGATCATGTGAGAAACGTGATCGCCCTTCTGCTCCCGCCTCCGCCGGAGGAGAATCCCGTAGAGTAATGAGGGGATGCATATCATACCCCTTCATGGAGGAAGACAATGGAAAAATGAAGGGCTGCATATAATACCTCACCATGGAGGAAGATAATGAAAAGTGGAAAAGTGTCGGGAAATGTCCTGAAACGTTCGGTTTTAGGCCGGATAGGGAAGCGAGACGAGGAGGCGGTAAACGGCGCAGGACTGGGAAAAGACTGCGCCGTTTTTCCGTCTGTTGGGGAAAGTTCTCTGGTGAGCTGTGTGCAGGAGGCCGTGTTGGGGGGAACGGCGGAGGCTTCTGTGACACTGGCGGAATTGATTCAGAAATGCGCTAATAATCTTGCGGCGGGAGGCGCTGTTCCGCTGGCAGTCATGATTGTCCTTTTTCTGCCGGAGGATTCGGAGGAGACGCTGCTCAGGAGCCTGATGGAGGAAGCGGAGGAGAAGTGCAGGGAGCTGTCCATAGAGATTGCGGGTGGTCAGAGCCGGATTACCGGGGCTGTGTCGGCGCCTGTGGGTACGGTGACGGGATACGGCAAACCGTTTCCGGATAATTATCAAAATAAAAAAGCGGAACCGGGCCAGGACGTGATTCTCAGCAAATGGATCGGTCTGCAGGGAACGGCAATGCTGGCAAAGCACAGCAGAGAGCGGCTCAGAGAGCGGTATCCGGCTTATTTCGTGGAGGAAGCGGAAGGGTTTGGCCGGTATCTTTCCGTTCTGCCGGAGGCGGCTGCGGCGGTGAAATATGGCGTATGCGCCATGCACGATGCCTCGGAGGGCGGTATCTTCGGGGCGCTGTGGGAGCTGGCGGAGGGCGCCGGGATCGGACTGCAGATCGACATGAGAAAGATTCCCCTGCGTCAGGAGACTGTGGAAGTATGCGAATGCTGCAATGTGAATCCCTATGAGCTGATGTCAGGAGGCTGTCTGGTGATGACTGCGGAGGACGGTTTCGGACTGGTACAGGCTTTGGCGGCGGAGGGAATCCCTGCCGCGGCGGTGGGAAAAGTTACCGCCGGGAAGGAGAGGATTCTGCGCAACGGGGAGGAAATCCGGTACCTGAACCGGCCGGAGAGGGACGGAATCTATGGCTGCTGTGAGAGGCAAAGCCTCTTGCCTCCTGATGGGGGGTGTGATAGAATGTCTGTGAAAGATTCCCGGCCGTGATATGCCATTATTGACGCGGGAGGGGCTGTCTGAACTGTTGCAAAAAGTCTGCGTTGTGTGGGCTGAAGCTCGGCGCGAGACAGATAATAAAAAAGGGAGGTTGACACAATGAGAGAAGAATTATTGGCCATAATTGAGAGGAACAGCCGGATTGACTTAAAGGAGCTGGCCGTTCTCCTGGGAACGGAAGAGGCGATGATCGCCAATGAACTGGCAGACATGGAGCGGGAAGGGATCATCTGCGGTTACCACACCATGGTCGACTGGGAGAAGACATCCAAGGAGAAGGTTTCCGCCCTGATCGAGGTGCGTGTGACGCCCCAGAGGGGACAGGGCTTTGACAGCATCGCGGAGCGGATATATAAATATCCCGAGGTGCAGAGCGTGTATCTGATTTCCGGCAGCTATGATCTGATGGTGATTCTGGAAGGCAGGACACTGCGGGAGGTAGCTTCCTTTGTGTCGGATAAGCTGTCCGCCCTGGATTCCGTGCTCAGTGTGGCCACTCACTTTATTCTGAAGAAATACAAGGATCACGGCACGGTTCTGGACAAGAAAAAAGAAGACGAAAGAGAGATGATTACCCCATGAGAAATCCGTTAGCAGAAAAGGTTGTGGCAATCAAGCCTTCGGGAATCCGGAAATTTTTCGACATTGCCAGCGAAATGAAGGACGCCATTTCTCTGGGGGTGGGGGAACCGGATTTCGATACCCCCTGGCATATCCGGGACGAAGGCATTTACTCCCTGGAGAAGGGGAAGACCTTCTATACCTCCAACGCAGGCCTGAAGGAACTGCGGGAAGAGATCGCCAACTATATTTACAGAAAGCAGGGGATCCGCTATGAGCATCCCTTGAAGGAGATTCTGGTCACCGTGGGAGGCTCCGAGGCCATTGACATCGGATTCCGCGCCATGATCAATCCCGGGGATGAGGTATTGATTCCCCAGCCAAGCTTTGTGTCCTATGAGCCCTGCGCTGTGATGGCCGGAGCCGTGCCCGTGATCATCAACCTGAAGGCGGAGAACGAATTCCGGCTGACGGCCCGGGAGCTGGAGGAGGCCATTACGGAGAAGACCAAGATTCTGGTGCTGCCCTTCCCCAACAATCCCACCGGCGCCATCATGGAACGGAAGGACCTGGAGGAAATTGCGGAGGTTATCATCAAACATGACATTTATGTCATGTCAGATGAAATCTATGCGGAGCTGTCCTATAAGGAGAAACATGTGTCCATAGCCCAGATTCCGGGGATGAAGGAGCGCACAATCCTGATCAACGGCTTTTCCAAGGCCTTTGCCATGACGGGATGGAGGCTGGGCTATGCCTGCGGGCCGGAGCCCATTATCGAGCAGATGATCAAAATTCATCAGTTTGCCATTATGTGCGCGCCTACCACCAGTCAGTATGCGGCTATGGAGGCCCTGAGAAACGGGGACGAGGACGTGGCGGAGATGTGTACCGCCTACAACCAGAGGCGGAGATACCTGGTGCATTGCTTTAAGGAGATGGGACTGGAGTGCTTTGAGCCTTACGGCGCCTTTTATATTTTCCCCTGTATCAAAGAATTCGGCATGTCCAGTGATGAGTTCGCCATGAAATTCCTGGAGGAGGAGCGGGTGGCCGTGGTGCCCGGAAATGCTTTCGGGGACTGCGGGGAAGGGTATCTGCGTATTTCCTACGCCTCTTCCCTGGAAAATCTGCGGACTGCCATGGCAAAGCTGGCCCGGTTTGTGGAGAAGCTGCGCAGGGAAAGGTGAAGGAGATGCACATTGTCTTACATCAGCCGGAGATTCCGGGAAATACGGGAAATATCGGGCGTACCTGTGTGGCTGCGGGTACGTCCCTGCATTTGATAGAGCCTCTGGGTTTCCGCCTGGATGAAAAATCCATACGGCGGGCGGGAATGGACTACTGGTTCCAGCTGGACGTACACAGATATATGAATTTCGGTGAATTTCAGGAACTGCATCCAGGAGCAAAGATCTGGATGGCTACCACCAAGGCAAAGCATGTCTATACGGATGTGGCTTACGGGCCGGACGACTTTATTATGTTCGGCAGGGAGAGCGCCGGGATTCCGGAGGAAATTCTGGTTGAACATGAGGAGAACTGTATCCGTATCCCCATGCTGGACTCCATTCGTTCCCTGAATCTGTCTAATTCCGTGGCCATTGTGCTCTATGAAGCCCTGCGGCAGAACGGATTTGCCGGAATGCTGCAGGAGGGGGAGCTGCACCGGCTGAAGTGGAAGTCGGAGGAGAACAAAGGTTACTGTTCATAGGTGCCTCCGGGAGGTGTTTCCCTGAGCACTTTCCATGGAAATCCGGGACAGTTACGAACAAAGAGGGGATGCCGGTATGCTGTTGGAAAAACTGATTAACAGACGGTTAGATGCCTATCAGAGCGATCTCATGAAAAAGTACTGCGATGAAGTGGAGAGCATGTACATGAAAATGCGGGGCTGGCGGCACGATTATCACAATCATATCCAGGCCATGCAGGCAAGTATGGCTCTGGGAAAATATGAGGAGGTAAATGCCTATCTGCGCCAGCTGAACGATGATTTGACCAGCGTGGATACAGTGCTGAAATCCGGGCGGGTCATGGTAGATGCCATCCTGAACGGCAAGATTTCCCTGGCGGTACAATGCGGTATTGCCGTAAACGCGAAGGCCAGGATTCCGGACGGGCTGGAGATGAGTGATGTGGATCTGTGTGTGGTGATCGGCAATCTGCTGGATAACGGCATTGAGGAGAATCGGAGACTGGAGGCGGAGGAGCGCTTTCTGCGTATCTATGTGGGGAAGAAAAATGCCTTTCTGTATATCGCAGTCACCAATGCCGCAGGAAAGAAACAAAAGAGGATAGGCGGCCTGTTTTTTTCCTCAAAGGGAGCGGGACATGGGTTCGGCCTGTCCCGGGTGGCAGGCGTGGTAAAAAAATACCATGGGACATTCACCGCGGCCAGCGAGGATGGCGGATTTACGGCAGAGATATTGATTCCGCTGAACTCGTAAAGGAACAGTTCAGACAGCCCCCGTAAATACATCCTACTGGGGCGATTGGGGGAAGTTTTTTATGGTTTACAGGATTGGGGTCTGTGATGATTGCGCCGCAGAAGCGGAATACATTACCGCTCTTGCAGCTGCCTGGGGTGAACGCTCGGGAAATACGGTTACAATCAAATCATTCTCTTCCGCGGAGGCTTTCTGGTTTTTCTATGAGGGGGAGAAAGACTTTGACATGCTTCTGCTGGACATTGAGATGGGGGAATTAAGCGGCATGGAGCTGGCTAAGCGGATACGGCAGGAGAATGGAGTCGTTCAGATCATATTTATCACCGGTTTTCCGGATTTCATGGCGGAGGGGTATGACGTTTCCGCGCTGCACTACCTGATGAAGCCGGTATCTAAGGACGTGCTTTTTGCTGTTCTGGACAGGGCTGCGGCCAATCTGGGAAAACAAGAGAGGGTGCTGAGGGTTGTATTTGACAGACAGACGGACCTGGTTCCTCTGGATAGGATACTTTATCTGGAGGCCCAAAAGCAGTTTGTTTTGATTCATACCGCAGAGAGGGTATATCGCATGAAGGCGTCTCTTCATGAGACGGAAGCTGCGCTGAGCGAGCATTTTTTCAGATGTCAGCGTTCTTTTCTGGTCAATCTGGCTTATGTGGCGCAGATCAGGGGCAGCTGTGTGGTATTGAAAAACGGGGAGGAAGTACCCATCAGCCGCGGAATGGCAGAGACCATTTCCAGGGAGATTGTCAGACTGTTTTAGGGCAGAGTATTGACCCGGGCAGCAGTGCTGCGGCGTAAAAGCAGTTCCGGAGGAAGAGGAGTATAATGAGAATTGCGGTGATTGAGGACGAAAAGCCACACAGGGATCTGCTGGTTCGTTACCTGGAGGACTGGCGCAGTACACAGAAGGAGTCTATTATCCTGGAGGCCTTTAACTCTTCAGAGGCTTTCTGGTTCAAGTATGAGGAAAACCGGGAATATGATATTCTGTTTATTGACATTCAGATGCCGGGGATGAGCGGCATGGAGCTGGCCAGGAAGGTCAGGTCCGGGGACGGCGATATTGTGCTGGTGTTCGTCACCGGGATCGGAGATTATCTGGAGGAAGGCTATGAAGTGGAAGCGCTGCATTATCTCCGCAAGCCCCTGAGTCGGGAAAAGCTGGAAAAATGTCTGGAGAAAGCATTGCAGCGCAGGAAAAAAAGGGTTTTTTTGACTGTTCATACAGGGGAAGAGATCTTGAAGATCAGCCAGGAATGCGTGAATTATGTGGAGGCCAGAGGAAGAAACTGCTGCATCGGCAGAGTGCGGGAGCCGGAGGAACTGGCGGTAAAGGAGAGCTTTTCCGAGATGGAGAAGCTGCTGGAGGAAGGGGAATTTGTGAAATGCCACCGTTCGTTCCTGTGCCGAATCAGCAATATTCATCACATAGGCAGGGAGGAGATCTTCTTTGACGACGGCAGCAGCATTCCGGTGAGCAGAAGGCTCTGGCAGCAGGTGAATCAGAGATTTATTTCTTATTTTCAGCGACAATGAGCGGGGTCTGACTCGCGGAAGACGGTTTAACGTTATTTTTTGTTTGGCGACGAGCAGGGATTTCGTTTACTGTTTACAGGTGCCTTAGCAGACAGATTCTGAGCCGGAAAGGAGAAAACGGGCATGGTGTGGATTTTGGCAGCTGCGGCAGGCGCATGGGCGCTGTCGCTTGTTCTTTTATATCATTTTGCCACGGTATCCGTGGACAGAAGGATTGCCAGATACCAGAGCGAACTGGTGGAGCGGCACAGCGAGGAAGTGGAAAATATGTACCGGCAGACCAGAGGATGGCGGCACGATCTGAAAACCCACATCCAGACCATGAAGGCTCATCTGGAGCTTGGAGAATACGGGGCGCTGCAGGAATATCTGGAAGAACTGGATCAGGATCTGGAGACTGTGGACAGGATTCTCAGGACAGGCAATGTAAAGCTGGACGCATTGCTGAACAGCAAGCTGTCCCTTGCCGGAGCAAAGGGAATTCCCGTGGAAGCCAAAGTCATGGTTCCTCCGGAGCTGTCCGTGTCCGAAGTGGATTTAAGCATTATTTTGGGAAATCTCCTGGACAATGCCATGGAAGCCTGTATGAAAGTACAGGAAGAGAAGCGCTTTCTCAGGGTATATATAGACATAATGAAGGGGCAGCTCTACATTTATGTCATCAATTCCGTGATCGGAAGGCCCAGGAAGACCGGGCAGCTTTATCTGACCACGAAGAATTCCAGAGATCACGGCTATGGCCTTCTGCGGGTGGACAAGGTGGTGGAAAAATACCATGGATTTCTGGACAGGCAAAGCGAGGATGGGGTGTTTGCCACAGAGGTGTTGCTTCCTCTGTGAGGTGTTACTGCCTCTTTGAGGTGCTACCGTTCATGTCATCTGGGGACCGTTTGTGTCAAAAAATTCTATTCCGTCTAAATTCATGTTAAGATAAATTCGCTGTTGACAGCAAAATTACCCGGGTAAAAAACATAAAGAAAGCGACAGGAGACGGTTTTATGGACATAAAAAAACATTCTCTCGGTTCAAACATGATGTTCTGGATCAGACATTATCTGCGTTATGAATCCCAGATCTTCTGGATATCCCTTGCGGATATTCTGATGAGTCCGTTTTTTCAGATGTTGGCGCTCTATTTTCCGAAAGTGACGCTGACTCTGGTGGAGCGGCGGGTTTCGATCGGTACGCTTCTGGGCGTTTTGGGGGGATATACGCTGGTGTATCTGGCTGCCAGGGCAATTTCCTCCGGCCTGGTATATTTTAACCATAGTACATTAAATTCCGAACGCCAGAGAATCATGTACCGGATTTTTCAGAAAAGCCTGCGCGTGGAATATGCGTATACGGAGTCCGAAGAAGGAAGGGATGCCTTTCGGAATGCGATAGAGATGCAGAGCAGCGGCGACGGTTCCGTCAGTTGTCAGTTTGTCTATCTGTCAAGAGAACTGATGAAGACAATCCTGACCTTTGTTCTGTACTCCACCGTACTGGGGCAGCTGAATCTGTGGATGGTGGTTATCTTGCTGGTACTGGCAGGGCTGGGTTATTTACTGGATCTGCGGGAAAATCGTTTTCACAATGAAATCCGGCAGGAGGAGGCCGTAAACCAAAAGCATTATTATTATATGAAGGGCGTTATGGGACAGGCTTCCGCGGCAAAGGATATCCGTATCTTCGGCATGAGCGGCTGGCTTAGGCAGCGGATGGAGCAGGTGACGGAAGCCATAGAGCAGCTGGGGCGGCGGAGGGCAGTCTGGACGTGGAAAAAGGGATTCTGCAGCAGAAGCCTGAACCTGATTCGAGATCTGGGCGCCTATGCATACCTGATCTACAAGGCGTCTTCGGGGGATATGGCGGTCAGCGATTTTGTGCTCTATTTCGGCGCAATAACGGGGTTCTCAGGGTTTATCCGGGAGGTAGCCCAAAGTCTGGCAAGTCTGCAGAGGCTGTCTGACGACACGGACTGGCTGAGGGCTTACCTGGAAAGGCCGGAGGAGGACATGGTTTCCGGAGAAAGACATGTCAGCGAGCTTGCCCAGCCTGTTTCCATAGAGTTCCGGGATGTGGGATTTTCCTATGGGACAGGGGAGAAGAGGACAAAGGTGTTTTCCCATTTCAACCTGAAAATCCAGGCAGGGGAGAAACTGGCTTTGGTAGGGGTAAACGGCGCGGGCAAAACTACCCTTGTGAAGCTTTTGTGCGGATTTTACGAACCGGAGGAGGGCAGCATACTTCTCAACGGCATTGACGCAGGGGAATTTCCAAGAGCGGAGCGTTACGGGCTTTTTTCCGTGGTATTTCAGGAAATGTTTTTCCCTCCGGTGAGGGTGGATGAGAGCATTACGTTAAAGCGTGAGGAGGACATTGACCGGGAGAGAATGGAGGAGGCTTTAAAGAAGGCGGGAGTATGGGAGTTTCTGCAGGAAAAAGGGATACGCATGGATCAGTATATGGGAAATCTGAAACAGAAAGGGGTGGAACTGTCCGGCGGTCAGTATCAGCGGATTTTACTGGCAAGGGCGCTGTATCAGGACGGGGCGGTTATGGTGCTGGATGAACCTACCGCAGCTCTGGACCCCATTGCGGAGAGTCAGGTTTACAATGCCTATCAGGAATTCAGTCACGGCAAAACCTCGATCTTTATCTCCCACAGACTGGCCAGTACCGGTTTTTCGGACAGAATTGTACTGCTGGACAAAGGGGAGATCGTGGAGATGGGAAGTCATCGGGAACTGATGGAGAGAAACGGGCGCTATGCGGAGATGTTCCGGATACAGAGCAGCTATTATCAGGAGGAATAGAGGTATCATGAGAGAAGTATCGGATTTGAACAGCAGACTTCCCCTGAGGGAACATCTGCAGAATATGAAGAAGATCATCAAAACCATAAACGGACTGGATCCCTGGTGGCTGCCTCTTTTTGCCGTCAAGAATCTGCTTGACGTGACGGAGGGGTATCTGGCCCTGCTCCTCTCCGTGTATATTCTGGACAGTCTGGGAAAGGGGATACCGTTTGCGGGGATCTGTAAAGTCGCCTTTGGCTTTGTGGGGGTAATGTTTTTAGTGTCAAATATATCGAATTGGCTAAGCCTTCGCTGTGAGGCAAAGCAGCGCTGCCTGTATGCCAGATATCATGCCCTGACAGAGGAGAAAATGCTGCATATGGACTTTGCCAGGATCGCAAGCCCGGAGTGTGAAATACTGAAAAGGCGGATACAGAACGATTTAAACTGGAGCTCCGGTCTCTTTACTGTGTTTGATTTTGTGGACAGGATACTGGGGAGCCTGTGGAATCTGGCGGGGGCAGTAGCTGTGGGGTTTCCCATGGCAGGACTGATATTTGGCTCGGACCGTCCGGAGATATGGCTTATCCTGCTGGGGGCAGTGGCGGTCAGCGGAGTGACCACAAGGTTTGCTGCTCATTATACGGCAATGGTCCACCGGATTTTGAATGCGGATCCCCAGGAAGATGATGATTTACCCCCTTTTCTGGGGTGGCAGTTTGCCAATGGCTCCCGGTTTTCCTATCAGAACGGCAAGGATGTGCGGATATATGGGGCGCATAAGCTGATGAAGCGGTACGGATTGGATAATTTCGATCTTCCGGAAAGTGTGGCTGAGCGCAGGAGGATCTGCGCTTATAAGGGAAAGAGCGGATTCTGCCAGGTGATATCCGGACAGATTCTGGAGGGGGCTTCCTACATGGTGGTGGGGATTCTGGCCCTGTCCGGTTCTGTGACCATCGGCAATGTGCTGCGGTACGCGGGCTGTATCCGGAATCTGTTCAATGAACTGGACAGCCTGGCCAAGAATATTCCGGAATTATTCCTGAATGTGCGCAAGCACATGAGTACCATGGAGATGCTGGAACTGGAAAACCAGATGTATCAGGGAAGCCTTCCCCTGGAGAAGCGCAGCGACGGAGAATACCGCATTGAGTTCCGGCATGTCTCCTTCCGCTATCCGGGAAGCGGGGAGTATGCCCTGAAGGATTTTTCCATGAAAATGCAGGTGGGGGAGAAGCTGGCTATTGTGGGCATGAACGGCTCCGGCAAGACCACCATGATCAAGCTGCTCTGCAGGCTCTATGACCCGGATGAAGGGGAAATCCTCCTAAACGGCGTGGATATACGAAAATTCCGTCAGGAGGAATACTTAAAACTGTTTTCCGTAGTGTTTCAGGATTTCCGGCTGTTCTCCCTGCCTCTGGGGGAAAATGTGGCGGCCTGCTGTCAATATGACGGCGAAAAGGTGAAGAGATGCCTTCAGGATGCAGGCTTTGGGGAGCGCCTGAAAAAAATGCCGGAGGGCGCGGAGACCTATCTTTACAAGGATTATGAGGACGGCGTGGAAGTCTCCGGGGGAGAGGCCCAGAAGATCGCCATTGCCAGGGCAGTGTGCAAGGACGCGCCCTTTGTGCTTCTGGACGAACCGACCGCAGCTCTGGACCCGCTGTCCGAGTATGAGATTTATACCAACTTTGACCGGATCGTGGGCAGCAAAACGGCTGTGTATATCTCCCACAGGCTTTCCTCCTGCCGGTTCTGCCAGCGGATCGCCGTGTTCCATGAGGGCCGTCTGGTGCAGACAGGCAGCCATGAGGAGCTGCTTGAGGATGCCGCAGGAAAATACCGGGAGCTGTGGGATGCCCAGGCGCAGTATTATACGCAGGAATGAACGGTTACCTGTTTCTGAACTGTTTTATAACAATAACGCAAGATGAAGGATTAACCCCATGGACTATTGAATTTTGAAGCATCCTTTTGTATAATAATTGCAGCTTAAATAGCTTCAGGGAAAACCGGAAGAAATAGGGGCGGAACAGAAAAAGGCAGGATGAAGGATATGAAAATCTACTTATTCAGACATGGGGAAACGGAATGGAACAAAGACCGGAGGCTGCAGGGACAAAGCGACGTCCCCCTGAACGCCTTTGGACGGGAACTGGCGGAGGAGACGGCCAGAGCCCTGGAGCAGGAGGGGACAGTCTTTGACCGGGCATTTGCCTCTCCCCTGGCCAGGGCATTGGAGACGGCCCGTATTCTGACAAAGGGCAGGGATATTCTTCTGGAGACGGACAGCAGGCTCATGGAGATGAACTTCGGGGCATACGAGGGGAGCGCTTTTGATCCGCCCAAGAAGGATCCCTCCCATCCTCTTCATGATTTTCTGTGCAGGCCGGAGGCTTATGTGCCTGCCGCGGGCGCGGAATCTTTTGAGGAGGTTATGGCCCGGGCCGTGAGCTTTCTGCAGGAGAAAATTCTGCCCCTGGAGGGAAAATGCGGGACGGTTCTGGTGGCTGCCCACGGCGCGTTCAACAGATGCCTTTTGATGACGGTCCGGGATACGCCCCTGGAGGATTTCTGGAAGGTAGGAATGCCTAACTGCGCGGTGTCCATACTGTCCCTGGAAGAAGGGAAGCTGACGGTCTTGGAGGAGAGCAGGATATATTATGACAAGCCGGTGAATGTAAGACCCTGAGGGCCCGAGTAGTAAACAGAGAGCCGGGAAGCCGTATAAACAGCGGGCTTCCCGGCTTTTGATGTGGGAGTGCTCTTTTTGATACACTTTTAAACAGGGACTTGAAAGCAGATTGAAAAGCAGATTTAAATATAAATACAAGGAGAAACGAAATGACAGCCATTTTTGATACCCATGCCCATTATGACGACAAGGCATTTGACGAAGACAGGGAGGAGCTTCTGGCGTCCCTGCCCGGGGCGGGCATAGCCCGGGTGGTGAACGTAGGCGCCAGTCTGGCCTCCTGCAGGAGAAGCATAGCCCTGGCGGAGAAATATGATTTTATCTATGCAGCCATAGGGATACATCCCAGTGAGACCCTGGAGCTGGAAGGGCACACCGAGCAGACCACGGAGTCCCCCGGGTTCAGGGATGACAGGGAACCCATGGAGGAGCTGAGGGCAATGTGCAGTCATGAGAAATGCGTGGCATTGGGAGAGATCGGCCTGGATTATTACTGGGACGAGCCTGACCGGGAGATTCAGAAGAAGTGGTTTGTGGGCCAGCTGCATCTGGCCAGGGAATGCGGGCTTCCGGTTGTGATTCATTCCAGGGACGCAGCCAGGGATACGACGGACATCATGACTGCGGAAAAGGCGGGGGAGACAGGGGGCGTGGTTCATTGCTTTTCCTATACAAAGGAGACTGCCCGGATTTTCCTGGACATGGGCTTTTATATCGGCATAGGCGGCGTTCTGACCTTTCAGAATGCCCGGAAGCTGAAGGAAGCGGCGGAATATATTCCCCTGGACAGGATTGTGCTGGAGACTGACTGCCCCTATCTGGCGCCGGTGCCCTTTCGGGGAAAGCGCAACAGTTCCCTGTATCTTCCCCATGTGCTGGAGACCCTGGCCCGGATAAAGGGGATGTCGGAAGAGGAAGTGGGCAGGGCTGTGTGGGAGAACGGGCGGCGGCTGTATAATCTGTAAAAAAATTTCCAAACCAGTGAACCATATCGGCTTTTTCACGACTATATAGGTGAACCGCAGCAGGAATCTGTGAAGGGGGGCAGCGCCAGAATCCGGGCGCACGCCAGAATCCGGGCGCACGCCATAACCCGGGCCCAGCGGCATGCCCCCGCAGAGCGGCGGTTTTCCGAAAAAGCGCTTTCAGAGGAAACAGGAATGAAAGAAAAATATGATTTAAGCGAATATGTTGACAGACTGTATTCGGCTGCCGTGAAAAAGACGCGGGACTCTTATGCGGCGGAAGAGATAGCCCAGGAAACCTTTCTGGCGGCCATAACCCAGCTTTCCCGGGGAAAGGAGCCTGATCATCTGTGGGCCTGGCTGCTGACCATTCTCTCCAACAAATACTGCGACTGGCTGCGGGAGAAGTACGGCAAACCCCAGATCAGCTTCCAGGAGTATCCCTTTGAGATTGCCTGGGATCCTGAACCTGAGGAGGATTCCGGGGAAAAACTGGAGGCAGTCCGCAGAGAGCTGGGCTATCTGGCACGGATACACCGGGAAGTGATGGTGCGTTTTTACATGCATGGACATACGGTGGAACGGATTGCGGCAGACCTGGGCATCCCGTCCGGTACGGTGAAGAGCAGGCTGAATATAGGAAGACAGCATATCAGAAAAGGAGTGGCTGATATGGAAAACTATGCGAGACAAAGTTATGAACCGGATACCCTGCACCTGTCCTGTTCCGGAGAGATGGGACTTAACAATGAACCTTTTTCCCTGGTGTCTTCTGCGGATAAGCTGGCCCAGAGCATTCTGAGCCTTGCCTACCCCAGGCCCGTAACAGAGACGGAACTTGCCAAGGCCCTTGGGGTTCCCGCGGCTTTTGTGGAGCCTGTGACGGAGAGACTGATTCAGGGGGAACTGATGAGGCGGACCGAAGGCGGGAAGGTATATACGGATTTTATTCTCTTTACAGACAGGGACAGGAAAGCGACCTTTGAAAGACAGCTTGCCCTTGTGGAAGAGCATTTCGGGCTGTTCTGGGAGGAGACCGGGCGGGCCCTTGAGCAATTGCGGCAGAAATCCTGGTACCTGCGCCAGACCCGGCGGGCGCGGACCAGGCTGGAACTTCATTTCTGCGTGAGGCTTCTGATGAACGCCTGTGTTTCCGTTCGGAATGAAGTGGCCGGGGATATGCCTTATTCTGATTATCCTTACCGCAGGGACGGGGGAAGATGGATTGCCATGGGCATGCGGTATTCCCCGGAGGACTGCCGGGAGAATGACGGGGCGTTCCGGAAATATAATGTAAACGGGCAGGCGGGAATGTCGGAGCGGAATTTCCGGGATACGAAATTCCTGCAGATACTGCTGTACGATACGACGTTGGGAAGCCTTCCTGATCATGATCGGATGCCCGAGTATAAGAAATGGTTCTACGAACTGTGGAAGAAGGTGCCTGCCGGGGAGTCGGCGGTAAGCGCTCATGTGCTGGAGGATGCGGAGATTCTGATAGAGCATGGCTTCCTGCGGCGGGAGGATACCCTGGAACTGGATATTCCGGTGCTGAGCGCAGCAGAGTATCAGGAGGAAGGCGCCATCTGGGCAGAGTATGTGCAGAAGACTGCGGCCCGGGTCCGTGAGGCGCTGCTGCCGTTATATGAAGGCGGCGCGGTAAAGATTCCTGCCCATCTGAAGAGTGTACCCAGGTGGCAGCAGTATATATTCTGCGGGGACCGCATTCCCATGGCTGTGATCTATAAAGCCAGGGAGAAGGGGCTGTTTCTGGAGGGAGTGGATTATCCGGTGCCGGCGGCTCTGCTGATCTATGAGGTGTAAGGCAACAGTTCAGACAGCCCCTCTCGCGAAGTCAAAATTGCGCTCTGTGCAATTTTGCGAGACTTGCGGGCGCCAAAACGCATTCTTTTCGCGTTTTGTGTGCATTCTCGTAACAGTTCAGCGCCCTGTCTGAACTGTTACGGTGTAAGAGGCTGCGTAGGATTTTTGTAAAATAGTGACTTGACTTTTGTATGAAATCATACTAAAATACATTGGTATGATTTCATACTTTTTTATGGTCAAAAACAAGGAGGCGTTTTATGGAAGGCTATACCACAAAAGAAATGAAGCGTTTTAATTACCTGGTGAGCGAGACGAATGCGGTCTATCATGAGGCCTATCTGAAACTGGGAATGTCGGACAGCGAAGGGCAGATTCTCTATACCATCTGCAATAACGGGGACAGCTGTCTGATCAGTGAGATCTGCAGGCTGTCCGGCATCAGTAAGCAGACGGTGAATTCTGCCCTGCGGAAGCTGGAGGGAGAGGGGATAGTCTATCTGGAGGCCTATGCGGGCAGGCGGAAGCGGGTATGCCTGACGGAGCAGGGAAAGGCTCTGGCGGAGAGGACTGTAGTGCGGCTCATCGGGATTGAGAACGGAATTCTGGATTCCTGGTCCAGGGAAGAGCTTGGGCTGTATCTGCAGCTGACGGAGAGATATCTGGAGGAGCTTCGGGGGCAGATACGGAAGTTGTGAGACGGGAATATGGAAGATGGTTTTGGAGGAGGAAATATTATAATGAAGATTCAATTGTCAGATCATTTTGATTACAGGAAATTATTGCGATTTACGCTGCCGTCAATTGTCATGATGATTTTTACATCCATTTACGGTGTGGTGGACGGCTTTTTCGTGTCGAATTTTGTGGGGAAGACACCCTTTGCGGCGGTGAATTTTATCATGCCGTTTCTGATGATTCTGGGGGCGGTGGGATTTATGTTCGGCACAGGAGGCAGCGCGCTGATTGCCATCACCATGGGAACCGGGGATAAGGAGCGCGCAAACAGGCTTTTTTCCCTGTTTGTCTATGTGTCGGCAGTCTGCGGCGTGGTCATCGGCGTGTTGGGGATTGTGCTGATCCGGCCGGTGGCTGCGCTGCTTGGGGCGGAAGGGGTGCTGTTGGATAACTGCGTGCTGTACGGCAGGGTGATTCTGATTGCCCTTCCGGCTTTTATCCTGCAGTATGAGTTCCAGAGCTTTTTTATCACGGCAGAAAAACCGCAGCTGGGCCTTGCCGTCACCGTGGCTGCGGGAATGACGAATATAATTCTGGACGGGCTGTTTGTGGGCTTTTTTCGATGGGGGCTTACGGGGGCTGCTGCGGCTACGGCCTTCAGCCAGGCGGTGGGCGGCATTATTCCCCTGGTATATTTCAGCCGTCCCAATTCCAGTCTGCTGCGGCTCACCGGAACCAGGTTCGACGGCAGGGCCCTGCTGAAGGTCTGCATCAACGGATCCTCGGAGCTGATGGCCAATATTTCCATGTCCGTGGTGGGTATGCTCTACAATCTGCAGCTGATGAAGTATGCCGGGGAGGACGGGGTTGCGGCCTATGGTGTGCTGATGTATGTGAGCATGATCTTTTTTGCCGCATTTATCGGCTATTCCGTGGGAGCCGCTCCGGTGGTGAGCTATCATTACGGCGCAGGGAATCAGGAGGAGCTGAAGGGACTGCTGAAAAGGAGCCTGGTTCTGATCGGCGTTTTCTCCGTGGGCATGCTGGGCCTGGGGGAAGGGCTGGCCAGACCTCTTTCTTTGATTTTTGTGGGATATGACGCGGAATTGCTGGAATTGACGCTGAAAGGATTTTTTGTATACTCCTTTTCGTTCTTGTTTGCAGGAATTGCCGTGTATGGCTCTTCTTTTTTCACTGCTCTGGGCAACGGTCTGGTGTCTGCGCTGATTTCGTTTCTCAGAACGCTGGTATTTCAGGTGGCTGCTGTGCTGCTGTTTCCCCTGGTGTGGGGGATTGAGGGCATCTGGATTTCCATTGTGGCCGCGGAACTGATGGCTGCGGTGGTGACGATTATGTTTCTGGCGGGAATGCGGGGGAAGTACCATTATTGAAAGATTGGGGTAACAGTTCAGCGCCCTGTCTGCACTGTTGCAAATTTGGCGGCCTTCCATTGTAAAGGGCCGGGGCGGCAGATTGACAGGGATAGAGCTCCTGGCTATAATAAGATTAATTTATGTTCTAAACCGGAAAGATTTATCCGGGAATCCGGTATAACAGACAGGAGGACAGACAAATGAAGCTAAGTGATATTGACAGAAATCTGCTGGTGGAGTCAGCGCTGAATATCAAGGGGCTGAAATACCGCAGCGCCATGGAAGAGCCTTTTTGTCTCTATGGTTTATACGAACCACGGGAGACGGGGGAGTATATGCGCCTGCCGCAGGAGATTGCAGCAAGAGTAAATTCGAGCGTAGAGAGTCTGAGCGTGCATACATCGGGAGGCCGCATCCGTTTTCGGACGGATTCGGGTTATGTGGCGGTAAAGGTGAGGCTGAGAAACGGGAATTGGATGCCTCATATGCCTCTTACCGGCTCCCATGGACTGGACTTGTATCTATATGAGCGGGGAGTTGACCGGTATCAGGGTTCCTTTATTCCTCCCATGGATCAGCCGGAGCGATTTGAGTCTGTAGTGTATTTTTCTGACAGCCGCATGCGGGAGATTACCATACATCTGCCTCTTTACAGCGGAGTGGAGGAGCTGTTCGTTGGAGTGGAGGAAAATGCCCTGCTGGAGGCAGGAAGACAATATCGGGCCGTAAAACCCGTGCTGTATTACGGTTCTTCCATCACCCAGGGGGGATGCGCTTCCCGGCCGGGAAACAGTTATCCGGCGGCCATAGCCAGGGAGACGAATGTGGATTTTCTATGTATGGGATTTTCCGGCGGCGCCAAGGGGGAGCCGGAGATGGCCGAGTATCTGTCGGGGATTGACGCCGGCGTTTTTGTCTGCGATTATGATCATAATGCGCCGGACAGCGGATACCTGGAGGATACGCATTTCCCCTTGTATCGGCGTTACAGGGATGCCTGCCCGCTGACGCCCGTGATCTTTGTCTCCCGTCCTAATTTCCAGCCATGGAACACAGAGGACATCCGGCGCAGAGATGTAGTTTACCGGACCTACCATAAGGCGCTGGAAGAGGGGGATGCCAATGTGTACTTCGTGGACGGGTTCCGGCTTTTCGGCGGAAACAGGAGGTATGACTGTACGGTAGACGGTATACATCCAAATGATTTAGGGTTCTTTCGTATGGCGGAAATGATTGGGGAGGCGGTCAGGTATTGCCTGCCGGAAGAATGAAAAAAGGAAGCGTGCCTTATGGAATATGATTGCCTTATAATTGACGATGAAAAGCTGCTGGCGGACAGCACCGCGGAGTATTTCAATCTGTTCGGGGTCAGCGCCGCAGCGGTTTACAGCGCTGCGGAGTGCCGCAGTTTTTTGGAGAAAAACAGGGTCAGGTTACTGCTGCTGGACATTAATCTGGGAGATGGCAGCGGGTTTGCGCTGTGCAGGGAGCTTCGCCGGCAGACGGATGCGCCCATTCTCTTTATCTCGGCCAGAACAAGTGATGACGACAAGATTGTAGCGCTGCACATCGGCGGGGATGATTATGTGCAGAAGCCTTATTCTTTGAGTGTATTGCTGGCGAAGGTGAAAGCGGTTTTAAAGCGTCAGAGCTTATACCAGGAATCCTGCAGAGAGGACGGGGAAAACTGTGTGGACAGCAGCGGGGAAGCCGGGGAGAGAAACGGCTGTTGGAGGCCCGGGAGAGGATATGCCGGCACGGGGACGCAATATCTCAACGGCAGACTGTCCATCGACTTTTCGGCGAAACAGGTGCTGGTGGAGGGTAAAAGCGTTCACCTGACCGCTCTGGAGTATAAGCTGCTGGCCTATCTGGTCAGAAATGAGAACAGGGTGATCTCCAAGCAGGAACTGTTCGAGCAGGTCTGGGAGGACCGGTTTACGGGGGACGGAACGCTGAATGTGCATATCAGGAAGCTGCGGGAGGCAATAGAGCTGGAGCCGGGCAGGCCGAAGTATATTCTCACTGTGTGGGGAGACGGGTATCGGTTCTGCGGGCGCAGGCAGGAGGGATAAAATGCGCAGAGGATTCTTCCCGATTGTATTGCTGCTGCTTTTCTGGGCGGAGATGGCCGTAATCGGCGGTTTTGCCCTGGGGGATGCGGCCGAACCGCAGGATGTTGTGGCCGTGAACGAAATACTGTATTCTGTACAGAAGGACTGGGGAAGGATGGAGCGCCACAGGAATGAGACAGAATTGGATTATGTGGTGCTTGATGCAGAAGGGAAGGTTTTATTTCGTACCCGGCCGGGCCTGAGCGAAAGTGTTTATCAGGCAATTATGCACAGGGATACCGTTCTGACGCTGCCGGGTTGGGAACATTCTGACGCCCCAACAGGGAACATATTGATTTGCAATGATGCTGAGGAGAAACAGCAGGCAAAAAGAAAGCTGGCGGCTGTGGGGCTGTGTATCCTGATAAGCGTTCAGACAGGCATATGTATTCTATACCATATTTACTTACAGAGAAATGTGGTCAGCCCTTTCCGAAAGCTGAAAGAATTTGCCAGAAGGATCGCCGGAGGGAATATGGATATTCCGCTGGAAATGGATCGTTACAATCTGTTCGGCGCCTTTACGGAGAGCTTTGATATCATGCGGGTAGAGCTGAAGAAGGCGAGAAGAGCGGAGGCGGAGGCCAATGCAGCCAAAAAGGAACTGGTTGCGAAGCTGTCTCATGACATCAAGACTCCTGTGGCCAGTATTCAGGCCGCTGCGGAGGTGGGAGCTGCGCTGGCGCATCTGGCAGAGGCGGGAGATTCTCAAATCGGGGAACAGAACGGCATCATGCGCCGGGAGGAAATTCTTTGTCGGGAAACGGAAAGAGGGGAGGATATCACCGGCGGCTGTAAAAATCCGCGGCTGACAGGAATTCGGGAAAATTATCTGCAGATTATCCGCAAGGCGGAACAGATCAATACCCTGGTGGGCAATCTGTTCACGGCTGCCCTGGAGGAGATGGAACAGCTTACCGTAACGCCTGGCGATATGTCTTCCGGGGAATTGCGTGATATACTGGAGAGCGCGGACTATCTGCGCAGGGCTGTGATTCCGACGGCTCCGGAATGCCTGGTATATGCAGACAGACTGCGTCTCCAGCAGGTTTTCGACAATCTTTTCGCCAATTCCTACAAGTACGCCAATACGAAAATAGAGGTGAAACTGCTCATGGAAGAGGGATATCTTGCCGCAGTGGTAGAAGATTACGGCGGTGGGGTAGAAGAGGAGGAATTGCCCCTGTTAAAGGAAAAATTCAGGCGGGGGAGCAATGCGAAAGCGGCGGAAGGCGCAGGCCTGGGCCTGTATATTTCGGATTATTTTATGAAGGCAATGCAGGGGGAGCTGCTGGCAGAAAATGGGGAGAAGGGGCTGAAGGTCACGGCGCGGATTCGGCTGAGCGGTTGGAGCGCGTTAAAGAAGATGTAAAGTAACAGTTCAGCGTCCTGTCTGAACTGTTACGTATAGGGCATATAACGGCCCAAGGTTAATGGTATGCCGTTACCCTTTTGAAACGATTGGAGGAAACACATGAAAGAACTGCAACATAGCTGTGCCTTTACCGGCCACCGGACCCAAAAGCTGCCGTGGAAGGACAACGAGCAGGACCCGCGCTTCATCGCATTCAGGGACCGCCTGAAGGGACAGATCGCCGCCCTGGTGGACAGCGGTATAACGGATTTCTACACCGGAATGGCAGAAGGAACGGACCTCTGGGCGGGGAAAGCCGTCTTGCAGCTAAGACGGAACAACCCCGCTATCCGGCTGCACTGCATCATACCCTACGCCGACCAGCCCTTCAACGACAAATGGGGCATGAGGTCACAGGTATGGTATTTCAGAATCAGAGACGCAGCAGACGAGGTTAAGGAATTGAGCCGCGACTACTACGATGGCTGCTTGCTGGACTGCAACAGGTACATGGTGGACCATGCCGGGACGCTCCTGGCCGTCTACAACGGCGAATACAGGGGCGGGACAGCCGCCACGGTACGCTACGCCCAGAAGCTGGACCGGAAAATCATCATTATAGACCCAACGACCGGGAAAATCAGCCGGGACGAATGGTAGAACGAGCATGCCAAACTTCGGGATTGCAAAGAGCGGTCATATTGTCGTAAAATGGGCACGCGGACCTGGAATCTGCCCTTGCAGTGGTGCAGGTGGGGAGCCTGGACAGACCAATCTCTGATGAAATAGACAGCAGCACTCTGGGGGATACGGTGTGTGGTGATGAGGATATAGAAGCTTCGGTATTGGGTGAGCTGGTAGAACGGCAGCTATCGGCAGCGCTGCAGGAGGCTGTGGAAGGCTTTCCTGATGCCCTAGCAGATGTGATCCGTCTCCGGTACCAGGAGAGGCGGACGATCCGTGAAACTGTTAGAAAAATGTTGCTAATAGTGTCTCCAGTAGAGATTTGACCGGGATTCCCGGGGATTGCATGGAACGTGGAAAGCCGCATAAATTCTGTGTTTTTCCGAAAGTGTCATAGCTGCTGAATTTAAGAAGACGTGAAAAATTTAAGGAAGATTTAAGGATTGGAAAAAGACATTTAAGAATCTAAGCGCGATAATAGAACAAATAGAGTGCATGGCAGCAGGCGGTTTCGGCGCGCTGTCTGCAGAAAGGCAGGTAATTTTTAATGTCAAAAAAGGTTCTATTGCAAACGGAGGCTTTGAGCAAGTCTTTTTCCAGCGGAGGGGTAATGCAGCATGTGCTGAAGAATATTGATCTGCAGTTGTATGAGGGGGATTTTACGGTTATTATGGGAGCCAGCGGCGCTGGGAAATCTACTCTTCTGTATGCCCTGTCCGGAATGGATACGCCCTCGCTGGGTAAAATAACTTTCGGCGGGGAGGTGATATCCGGGATGAATTCCGACGCGCTGGCGGTATTCCGGCGAAAATCGTGCGGTTTTGTGTTTCAGCAGATTTACCTGATCGACGGGATGAGTGTGATGGACAATGTGCTGGCTGCAGGGCTTCTGGTAAACAGAGACAAAAAGGCTCTGATTCAGCGGGCGGGAGAATTGTTGCGGGCGGTGGATATCCCGGAGGAGGCATGGAACAAATTTCCCGCCCAGCTTTCCGGCGGGGAAGCCCAGCGGGTGGGAATCGTCCGCGCCTTGATCAATTCGCCCCGGATTCTTTTTGCGGACGAACCCACCGGAGCGCTGAATTCCAAGACCGGGCTGGACGTTTTGGATACCATTACCCGGTTTAATGAACAGGGGCAGAGTGTGGTGATGGTGACCCATGATATGCGCTCCGCCAGGCGGGGCAATCGGATTCTGTATTTAAAGGACGGCGCAGTCCTGGGAGAGTGCGATCTGGGAAAATATATCTGCGGAGACAGGGCCAGGCATGAAAAATTGTCTGCTTTTCTGGAAGAAATGGGGTGGTAGACATGAGGAAATGTTTTCTGATCGCCGCCTCTAATCTGCGGCGGGCAAAAGGCCAGACAATAGCGATAATTGCGCTTATTCTGCTGGCATCGGCCATGCTGAATTTATGGCTGATGCTTTCCCTGGATTATAAACGGAATTTTGACAGGAATCATGAGAGGCTGAATGCGGAGCATGTGAGCCTGGCTCTGCACTGCCGTGACAGGGAGGTGCTGGATTATCTTGCGGGGATACTGGAGGCGGATGACCGTACCGTGCAGTATACCATGGAAGATGCGCTGTGCATGCCGGGAAGCTTTGACTATAATGGAGGTCAGATCAACACGGAATTTGTTATACTGGAGAAGGAGGCGGCTCTGAACCGCTCTGTGGGAAGAGTAGAGATTGTGGAGGAGGGCGGATATACAGACGGGATTTATCTGCCTATGCTGTACGGTATGGACGGGAGTATCTCTTTGGGAGAACGGAAGGAGATCACCATCGGGAGCAATGCCGTGGATTATGAAGTCTGCGGATTTTTTAACAGTATTATGGCGGGTTCCCATAATTGCGGGATGAGCGCCTTATTGCTGACAGAGGAGCTCTACGGGGAGCTGGAGGAAAAGGGATATGCTCCGGCTTCCACATTGGTGTCGGTGCGCATCAGGGACAGGGAGGAGAGTGAGGCTTTTGAGGCCATGCTGAAAAATGCGGTATCTTCACATTTTCCGGAGGTTGGCACGCTGAGCAATTCCTATGAATTGGTTTCTTCCGCCCGGTATATTTCGCAGATGATCTGTTCCGGGGTAGTCAGCGCAATGGCTTTCTTTGTGGCAATGATCGCTCTGGTGGTGATCGCCTCAAATGTCATCAATGATATTCAGGAGAATATGCGTAGTCTGGGGGCGCTTAAGGCCATAGGCTACAGGAGCGGGCAGATCATCTCAGCGCTTCTGCTGCAGTTTCCGGCGGTGGCGGTTCTGGCTTCCCTGGCCGGCATCGCACTGTCCTACTGGGTGTTTCCCGCGGTAAATGCTATGATGATTTCCCAGACCGGGATACCCTATGAGACACATTTTCTGGTTATGCCTTTTCTGCTGACGGTCTGTGCCATAGGGGGAACGGTTGCTTTGGCCGTGTGGCTGTCTTCCCGCAGGATTCGGAAGATTGATCCGGTGATCGCCCTGAGGCAGGGAATAAAAACGCATAGTTTTAAACGGAATAAAGTTCCGCTTGGTAGGACGCGGCTGCCTCTTCATCTGGCGCTGGCGATGAAAACTGCTTTTTCCGGGATGAAGCAGAATGTTACGGTGAGCATTACCATGATGGTACTTTCCCTTGTGGTGGTTTTTTCCGGATTGATGGTGGAGAATGTCATTGTGGACATGACGCCTTTTATCAATTTGATCGTTGGAGAGGTGGCGGATTCCTGCGTGAATGTGAATGTGAGGGCGGAAGAAGCATTTCTGAGGATGATGGAGAATGAGGACTGTGTGGAAAAAGTATATCTGTATCATTCCATGCAGGTGAATCACGCAGATCAGAACTTTATTTTGGTAGCCACGATGTCGGATGATTTCACGAAAGTCAATAATCAGGAAGTGTGTTTCCAGGGGCGTTTTCCCCGCTATGACAACGAGGTGGCAATTGCGGGGAAGTACGCGGGAGAAAATAATCTGAAAATCGGTGATGAGATCACCCTGACCGTGGATGGACAGACGGAGAATTACCTGATCTGCGGTTTTACACAGGTATCCAACAATCTGGGCCGGGACTGTCTGCTGACCAGGGACGGCTATGAACGTATGGGAAATCTGGAAAATCTCAGTTATTACTGCAATCTGGCGGCAGGAACGGATATTGACGCATTCCATGAGAGAGTGAGCAGGCAGTTAGGGGCAGACGTAAATGCCACAATTAATGTTTTTTACGTGGTGAACGGTTCAGCGTCCGTGTATGTTGCGCTCATGGAACTTCTGGTGGCTATGGTTCTGACGCTCGGCGGGGCAGTGACTGTGTTCGTATTGTATCTGCTGGTCAGGATATTGCTGAACAACAAGAGGCGGGAGTACGGGATCATGAAGGCTCTGGGCTATACCACAGGAGAGCTGATCCTGCAGTTGGCAGCCAGTTTTATGCCTGCCGCCATTCTCTCCGCCGCGGCGGGATTGAGCATATGCGCCTGGATCATCAATCCCCTTACGGCCTTGTTTCTCCGGGGAATTGGGATTGTGAAATGTACCTTTACAGTTCCGGCGGGCTTTATCACATGGGCAGGCGTGGCCCTTTTGGTGTTTACGTTCGGAATGTCCTGCCTGCTGTCTCTGAAAATCAGGAAAATTACCCCTGTTGCGCTGCTGCGCTGATCTTAGTACGAACGATGGTTGTCTGCGGCCCTGACGGTTTTTGTCAGGGCTTTTTTGATTGCCGTCTCGTAAAAGCGGTTTGGTGCAAAGGACATAAAACGCAAAACAATAAAAATTTATTGAAAAACAATAATAATATATTGACAATCGCTATGGACAGTGCTATAGTGTCTGGTAGAAAGCAAAAAAGTACAGCGGGCAGCCTGAAAAAGGAACGGTCAGGATGTGTGCCCGCGTTCTATGGAGGCTGGCGATGGAAGAAAACAGTAAGGTAAGAGAGAAAAAGAAAACCCTGGCTATGTGGACCAAGTACCTGTTGGATATTATGTTTTATACGGGGATTGGGGTGACTGTCACTTTGCCTCTCAGCATTCGGAAAATCGGAGAGATGCTTCCTTACATGGTGGAGCATTACGAGGAGAGCGTAGTGATCTATTTTGTGCTGGGTATAGCTGCGCTGGTGCTGGTCAGGGAGCTGCGCAGGATTTTCAGAACTGTGCTGAAGGAGGACTGCTTTGTGGCGGAGAATGTGATCAGCCTGCGGAAGATGGGGAACTGGAGCTTTTTCATTGCCCTGATGGCAGTGGTGCGAAGCATTGTGTATATGACGCCTGCCATGGCGGTGGTGATTCTGGTATTTATTATCGCAGGGCTGTTCAGTAAAGTACTGGCCTGCGTATTTGAGGAAGCGGTAAGTTACAAGCAGGAAAATGATCTGACCATTTGAGGAGAGTCCGGCGGAAATTTTCGGGAATGGGAATTTTGGGGGAATTTTTCCCAGGGAAATTCTCTAAGGGAAATTACCCAGGGGAGATTCTCTAAGGAAAACTTCTCAGGGAAGATTATCCCTGGAATGGGAAAAGGGAAATGCAGAGGCAGGACCGGGCGATGGAGTGAAATGATATGGGAATCATAGTAAATTTGGATGTCATGATGGCAAAGCGCAAGATGAGTCTGACCGAGTTGGCCGGCGAAGTGGATATTACGCTGGCAAATCTGTCGATTTTGAAAAATAACAAGGCCAAGGCAGTGCGTTTCACTACCCTGGAGGCGATCTGCAGGGCATTGGACTGTCAGCCGGGAGATATTTTGGAATATGTGCCGGAGGACCAGCATGCCGCTGCCTTAATTTCCGAGTAAACATAATCGTTCAGACAGGATACTGAACTGCTGCGGGTAAACAGCAATCGCTGACGGCGGAAGAATTAAGGCAATGGTGAGGACTGGGAGAATAATCAGGAAGAGAATACGCAGGGGGCGGAACCCCCGGGAAGGGAGCATGGACCCATGATAGAAAAGGAAAACAGTGTATGGACGGATGAAAGCAGAAGGGAGAGCGGAGGCTGTCAGGAGGGAAATCGGGGATCTTTTTCCCCGGAGACGGAGGAGACGAAGCAGCTGCGCGGGAATTTCGGCGTGATTGCTCCTGCCGCTCTGGCCTATTCCATATTTTATGTTTTTTGCATGTACAGGAACGGGTCTGGGATTACCTTCCCTTTTTTCGTGGCAGGCAGCCTCTGGTTTTTTTGCTTCTCGTTGTCAAAACTGGGAATTATCTTAAAAAAAGGAAGCTGCTTTTACCTGATAGCCATGATGCTTCTGGGCATATCCACATTTTGCACAGATGACGGTTTTTTGATTTTTTTTAACAAGCTGGGGGTTTTTCTGCTGCTGCTGAGTCTTCTGCTGAAACAGGTTTATGATACTTCCGGATGGAGACTCGGGAAATATCTGGGCAGCATGGGGCAGCTGGTCTTTAACGGATTTGGGGAGTTGGGCAGACTTGTGGCGGACGGAAAGGTCTATTATGGCAGCAGGGAGAAGAAATTGGACCGCAGAGTATGGTATTTTGCAGGCGGACTGCTTATCGGGCTTCCGCTGCTGCTGGCGGTGGCTGCGCTTCTGGCCAGCGCGGACGTGGTGTTTCGGCAGATGATGGACCGGCTGCTGCGCAGTGTCGGACTGGATAATCTGTTTGCGGTTTTTTCCCGGATTACGTTTTTCTTTTTTGGCTCCTATGCGCTGCTCTCCTGCCTCTGCAAAAGAAAGATTCGGGAGGCTGCGCCGGATTCCGGAAGCGGAGAACCGGTTCTGGCCATCACGGTGACTGGTCTGCTGACAATGATGTATCTGCTTTTTTCCGGCATTCAGATCGGCGGTTTATTTCTGGGAAGACTGCGCCTGCCGGAAGGGTACACTTACGCAATATATGCCAGGGAGGGATTTTTTCAGCTCCTGGCGGTAAGCCTGCTGAACCTGGTGATTGTGCTGTTCTGCATAAGGCATTTTCGCAGGAGTAAAGTGCTGAAGAGTATTTTGATTGTTATGTCGCTGTGTACTTTCGTGGTGATTGCCTCCAGCTTCCTGCGGATGATCATGTATATTCGCTATTACTATCTGACCTATCTGCGGATTCTGGTATTGTGGGCGCTGGTCTTGCTGGCCCTGCTGTTTGTGGGGGTGGTGGTTCAGATCATAAAGGAAGATTTTCCGCTGTTCCGTTATCATATGGCTGTGGTGACGGTGCTGTATCTGGCCCTGTCCTTCGCTCATCCGGATTATCTGATTGCCAGGGTCAATGTGACAAATGCCTCTTTCGGACAAGAGGCGGAACAAAGCCATATGACATATGCGTCATATGGAGCGGAGTCGGATAACCTGACCGGCGGGTTCTTTTTGGCGGAAAGACCCTATGAGGATTATGGGTATCTGAGAGAACTCAGCGCGGATGCCGCGCCGGCCCTGGCGCCCTACCTGCAGGAGCTGGGCTATGACCGGAAAGCCCTTGACGCTGAGGATGCGGTGGAATATCGGCTCCGGAAGGAGGGCAGTGCGCCTGACCCCTCCGGAGAGCAGGGGTTCGGTTACTATTGGATGCGCAGGCTGCAGAAGCGCACGGAGAATTTCGGTATCCGGACCTATAATGTATCCAGACACATAGCCCTGAGAAGTCTTCGCAGGGAATGGTAAGGGACAATGAGGGGCATCGGAGCGCGGGCTGTTATTCCGCCAGCTTGGCATTGGGATAAATCCGTTCCATGCGTTCATCCGGGAAACGGCTGTCCAGAAAAGCGTTCAGAGCGGAGACAGCGCCGGGGGTCTGAGCCTGCGATGCGGAGGTTTGGCTCCCGGCAGTATTTCGTTCCGTGTATCTGGCCAAAGCCAGGGAAGAAATAAGCATATTCAGGACCATAAACACCATCAGGCAATTGCAGAGAATGCGGCCTGCCCTGACGGGCAGCCTCTCAATCAGTCCGGAGAGCCTGGGGTAGATGCCTTTGAGCCAGATCACGGCAGCGATTCCCCAGAAAAAGCAGTACAGCAGATTGATGCGCCCGCCCAGATTGAAGGCAAAGCCGCTGTAATCCCAGAACACGGTGCCGAACATCAGTTCTGTAAAGACGCTGCATACATATTCATATACACCGCCCAGAAGCGTGCCTGCCATGAAAATATATTTGTCGCTGTTATTTCGGTAACGATACAGGAAAAGCGTCAGAAGCGCGCAGCCAAGTCCCCACACAATACTGAAGGGGCCGTAGACCACGCTGCTGCGGCTCATCAGTATGCCGGTGGTAAGCAGACAGAATATCGTCTCCGTAATGTCTCCTAAAAAGGCGCCGATGAAAAACAGGGACACCAGCTTGTAAAAACAGCAGCCTTCGGCAAAGACCTTTGGGGACTCGGAGGAAATGCGGAGGGCGGGCGATTCTTTGTCCAGGGCAGGGAAGGATTTCTGCATACGCTTTTGGACGCTGACGGTGAGCTTGTTTTCCAGCAGCCGGGAAGTTCTCTTCATCTCGGCCGACAGCTGAGACAGCCTTCCGGCCCTGATTTTCATGCCGAGGACGGCTATGACGGTGGCGGAGGAGTCTATGAGAAGCAGCGAGGAGGCCGTCCACTGTACCGCCAGCGTTACCGGACCGGGAATCAGCCGGAGGATTCCGCAGAGCAGGGGATTGAGGAAAAGCATGGTCAGCAGTGCCAGCGATCCCCATAGAAGGCAATACCGGACGCAGATATAGCCGCCCAGGTTATAGCGGATGGAAGAGTAGTCCCAGAGCTTTCTGCGGAAAATTTTTTCCATGGCCATGCCGGTGGCGTATTCCAGCAGGGACGCAAGCAGCAGTCCGCCCAGAAACAGGAAGAATGGTTTTTCGGTCAGCTCCGGCAGAAACAGGCAGAAGAGTACGGAGCCGAAGCCGTAGATCGGGCACAGAGGGCTGTTTACAAGCCCGCGGTTCACGAATTTTTTCCGGCACACGGCGGCGTAGCATACCTCGATGCACCATCCGGCAAAGGAGTAAAGAAAGAAAAGCCAAAGGATATCGGTAAAAGTATAAGTCATGCTGATTTGTCCTCATTTCTTTTGTAGTAGGATACACTTGTGAACGGTAACCAGTATATGTAACAGTTCAGCGCCCTGTCTGAACAGTAACCAGTATATCATATCCCGGCGGATAAGAACAGCAGGCTTCCGCAGGATTTTTGTCGCTGTTTACGGCATGTGTGAACAGCATTTTTTCTCTGAAAAATTTTTGAGGAATTAGCAGCCATCCTATTGACTCACCTGCGGAAAATGAGGTACAATATAATTTCACTATGCTGGAGGAGGATGAAGCTTTGCCGCAGCGGCGGGCGGGGGTATGAAAATGAAGCAGAAGAGAGAGAACTTTTCATTATTTCCTTATTTATTTAAGTACAAATGGCATTATGTGGGGGGCGTGGTCATTTTGCTGCTGGTGGATCTGGCGAATCTGTATATTCCCCAGTTCATCGGCGAGTTTATCGACGGACTGGCGGAGGGCGGCTTTGACCGGGAACGGGCGGTATTTTTGCTGGGCAGACTGTTTGCGGCAGGCGCTGTGATGATGCTGGGGCGGTTCGGCTGGCGATTCTGCATTTTCGGAGCGGCCAGAGGAATCGAGTATCGGCTGCGCAATGATATGTTCGGTCATCTGGAGACACTGTCTGCCAGGTATTTCAACAGTCACAAGACGGGAGACCTGATGGCCCGGTTTACCAATGATCTGGGGGCGCTGCGTATGGCGGTGGGACCGGCGGTAGTCACGGCTTTCGACGCGGTGGTGATGACGGTGATGGTTCTGCTGAAGATGGTGCTCTATGTGGATCTAAAGCTGACCGTGATGGCCTTTGTGCCTTTGACGCTGGTGGCTGTGGGGTGTTATTTCTACGGAACCGAGGCCAAGAAGCGGCAGACCAGACGGCAGGAAGCCTTTTCCGCGCTGTCGGACAGGGTGCAGGAGAGTATCGCGGGCGTGCGGGTGCTGAAGGCTTTCGTGCAGGAGGAGCAGGATTTTGAGGCTTTTGAGAAAGCCAGCCGCAACAGTATGGAGAAAAATCTTTCCGTGGTGAAGCTGCGGGCAGTGTTCGGCCCTTCCCTGGATGCCATTACCGGCGTCAGCCTGCTTCTGACCTTGATCTTCGGCGGACGGATGGTGCTGGCGGGGCAGGTTTCCGTGGGTAAATTCGTGGCGTTTAATTCTTACATAGGCATGCTGGTATGGCCCATGATCGCCTGCGGGGATTGTATAAACAGTTTTTCTCAGGCCGCTGCTGCGTTTCAGCGGATTTCGGGTATTTTTCGGGAGAAGCCGGACATTGTGGACAAGGTGCCGGAGGGCGGCGAAGGTCTGCAGATTCAGGGGGACATCACCCTGAGGAATCTTTCCTTTACTTACCCGGACGGAGATACGCCTGTGCTGAAAAATATAAATCTTCAGGTGAAGGCAGGGGAGATGCTGGGGGTGCTGGGGCGCACCGGAAGCGGGAAGTCCAGTTTGGCGGATCTGCTGCTGCGGGTGTATGACTGCGAGGAGGGGGCGCTCCTGGTGGACGGAAGGCCCATCACGGAATTTCCGCTGGCGGTACTGCACCGGGATATGGCCTATGTGCCCCAGGAAAATTTTCTCTTTTCCGATACCCTGGAGGAGAATATTGCCTTTGGCCTGGAGGAACGGCTCAGGGACAGGCCGGAGCTGCGGGCCAGCATAAAGAGGGCGGCCAAGGCGGCCTGCATTCATGACAATATCATGGGATTTCCGGAGGAATACAGGACTCTGGTGGGAGAGCGGGGTGTGACCCTCTCCGGAGGCCAGAAACAGCGCAGTTCCATTGCCAGAGCTTTGCTGATGGATGCGCCTGTGCTGATTCTGGATGATTCACTGTCCGCCGTAGATACGGATACGGAAGAGAAGATATTGGAGAATCTGATGGAGCTGCGCAGGGGCAAGACCACCATCATTATTGCCCACAGGATTTCCACGCTGCAGAAGGCCGATCATGTGGCTGTGCTGACGGAAGGAGAGCTGACGGAATACGGCACCCACGAGGAGCTGCTGGCGCGCCGCGGTTTCTATGCCCACATTTACGAAAAGCAGCAGCTGGAACAGGAGCTGACGGCGATTTAAGGGGATGGTCCGGGGAGGTTTTTATGTTCGGACTGCATTTTGAGCGAGGAGGATGCTATGAGTACCTTGACCGATGATAATATTGAATCCAATTATAAGGGCAATGCCCTGCTGCATCTGCTTTCCTATATGAAGCCTTATCTGGGGTGGATGGCGGTCTGTCTGGCTTTGGTGCTGGCGCTGACCGGTTTTGATCTGTACCGTCCCATGCTGATCGGCGATGCCATTGATCTGTTCGAGACACAGGGGGACTATGACGTGATCGTGGAGACCACGATTAAGTACGGGATTGTGCTGGCGCTGAGTTTTCTCTTTAATATCACCCAGACATGGCTTCTGCAGAAGACCGGACAGAGCATTATTCTGACTGTTCGGAAGGAATTGTACGCCCATATTCAGTCCCTGAGCAGCCGTTATTTTGACCTTACTCCGGTGGGTAAGCTGGTGACCCGGGTCACCAATGACGTAGAGGCGCTGGATGAAATGTATTCCGGCATTTTGGTAAGGCTTTTCCGGAATATTGTAAAAATCATAGGCCTTGCGGCGGTGATGATTCTCATGGACAGGAAGCTGGCGCTGGTTTCGTTTATCCTGCTTCCCTTTGTGGCTGTGCTGACTGTGGTATTCCGCAAGATCGCCCGCCAGACGTATCGTATTTCCAGGACCCGTCTGACGGATGTGAATACTTTCCTGTCGGAAAATATTTCCGGTATGCGCATTATTCAGATCTTCGGCAGGGAGAAGCGCAAATTTGAGGAGTTTGACGAGAAGAATTACAAATTCTACCGGGCAGGTTATCGGGAAATGATGGTGTTTGCCATTTTCCGCCCTCTGATTTACATACTGAGCATTATCTCTCTGATGATCGTTTTGGGTGTGGGCAGCAGGGATGTGATGGGCAATGTAATTTCTATCGGTACGCTGTATATTTTTGCACAGTATATTCAGTCCTTTTTTGAACCCATTCAGGAGCTGGCGGAGCAGTTTTCCACGCTGCAGTCCTCCATTGCCTCCGCGGAGAAGATTTTTACCATCATGAGCGAGGAGCCTCTGGTAAAGGAAGACGAGAATCCGGTAGTTCTTCCCCGGGTGAAGGGGCGTATCGAATTCTCCCATGTGTGGTTTGCCTACGACAACGAAAATTATGTGCTGCGTGACGTATCCTTTGTGATAGAGCCGGGCCAGAAGGTTGCGTTTGTGGGAGCCACAGGCGCAGGAAAATCTTCTATTTTGAATTTGATCGGACGGTATTACGATATTCAGAAGGGCAATATCTACATAGACGGCGTGGACATCCGGCGGCTGAGCAAGAAGCAGCTGCGCAGCGCTATCGGGCAGATGCAGCAGGATGTGTTTATTTTTGAGGGAGATATCGCGTACAATGTCCGCCTGCATAATCAGGAGATCAGTCTGGAAGAGGTGAAGGAGGCCGCGGAATATGTAAATGCCTCTCACTTCATTGAGAAACTGCCTGAGGGATATCAGGAGCCGGTGTCCGAGCGGGGATCCACGTTCTCGGCGGGAGAGAGACAGCTGCTGTCCTTTGCCAGGACGCTGGCGCATAAGCCCAGCATTCTGGTTATGGACGAGGCTACAGCCAACATTGATACCGAGACCGAGCTGTTGATTCAGGAGGCTCTGGAGAAGCTGATGAAGGGGCGGACAACGATCATGGTGGCTCATCGTCTGTCTACCATCCAGCATGCGGATTGCATTATGGTAATGCATAAAGGGAAGATCAGGGAGCAGGGGACTCATCAGGAGCTTCTGGCTCAGGACGGAATTTATAAGAAGCTGTATGAGCTGCAGATTCACCATGAGGCCACGGCGTAGCCGTTCTTATTCATGGCGTAATATCTGGAGAGCGGATTACACAGGAGGCAGTTGTGTTAAAACATGCAGTCAGTGAAGAGCAATTGAGACAGATCAGGACGCTGTACGAGGCGTCCTTTCCCCAATCGGAGAAGAAGCCCTTTGAGATGATGCTGGAGAAAAAGGAACTTTTTGAGCTTTTGTCCATTGAGGATGAGGAGGGGCATTTCCGCGGTCTGGCGATTATGATTATTTCCGGCGATCTGGTTTTGCTGGATTATTTTGCGGTAGAGCCGGCCTGTCAGGGAGCCGGGCTGGGAAGTATTGTATTGAGAGAACTGCAGGAGAGGTACGGCCGGGAGAGAATTGTGGTGGAGATTGAGCGCACCGCGGGGGCGGAGGCGGAAGCTGCGGAGAACTATCGGGACAGGCTTCGGAGAAAGGCGTTTTATCTGAAAAACGGCATGAAAGAAACGGGATTGCAGGTAAAACTGCTGGGTGTGGAGATGGAAGTACTGACATTCGGCAGAAAACTTACCTTTAGGGAATATGCCTCAATCTATGAAAAAGTATTTTCCGGGGGGCTGAAAAATAAGATAGAACTGCTGTGAACAGGCGGGACTGTTCCGGCAATCGGCAGAGTGACGGACTCCCGGCATCTCGGAAACCTGATGAGAGGGGGACTGGGATTCCGGGAGTTTTCAGAATGAGAAAGGAGTGCGGAAGAAATGGGAAGAGAGCTGAGCAGTGAGGTAAAACAGGCGCTGCAGGACATTTATTATCAGGAAAGGAACGGGCGGGGAAAGGCTGCGTTTGCCCTGCTGGAGAAGGCCTCGGCTGCAGGGGACGGGGATGCCAGCTGTGTGCTCGCCAGATGTTACTGCGGGTATCAGTATGTATGGAGCGGTCATGGTTTCCCGGAGGACGACGACAAAGCCACGGCTTTGCTGCACAAGTCCGTGGAACAGGGCAGCGCCCTTGGCGTGTTGGTGGCAATGCGCACCGGAGAGATGACGCCGGAGCTGGAGGAGAAGATGCCCTTCGGCAGTTTGCAGGAGGCTTTTGACCAGGCCAGGGAGCTGGCGGAATCCGGGGATGCTTTCTGCCAGTACGTGGTGGCTAACTCCTATTTCTGGTGGGATTTTATCAGGATACAGAACAGGGACAGGGATTCATTCCCGAAGGAAGACGCTGCTTTCAATGCGGCATATAAGGCGTACCTGAAGGAAAATATCTCCAAATGCGAGGATTTATTCTGGAAGGCGCTCAGAGGAGGAATCTATTTTGCGGCCAATAACCTGAATCGCTACTATACCGAGGGAGACGAAGACATTATTTTACCTCAGCCGGAGAAGGCCCGGGATCTCTGGAAGATCGGAGCGGAATGCGGACATCCGCTTCACCAGTCCATTTATGCGAAAGATCTGGAGAAAGAGGGGCGTAAGGAGGAGGCTTTCTACTGGTATAAGCAGGCGGCAGAGGGCGGTGAACCCGGAGGATGGTGCAATGTAGGGCGCTGCTATATGGAGGGAATCGGTACGCCGAAGGATGAGGCCTATGCCGTTAAGTGCTATGAGAAGGAACTTTCCGCCGGCAGCATCACCAGTCACAATGTACTGGGAGAAGCCTATTTTCTGGGTAAAGGGGTGGTTCAGGACTATGCGGAAGCCGTGCGTCTGCTGACCTATGCCTGCGACAGGGGGAGCAAATACGGCCTGTTCTATCTGGCAAAGTGCTGTTTTAACGGATGGGGTACGCCTCAGGATTATGTCCGGGCGCGTCAATATCTGGACAAGGTAGACTGGAATTACTGGGAGGCGGATTATCTGCGGGGGCTGATATACGGAAACGGACTGGGGGTTGCTGCGGATATTCCCAGGGCGGTGGCCTGTCTGCAGAAGGCAGGAGAACATCCGGAGGTAAAAACAGAACTGGCAAAATACAAGAAGACTCTCTTTGGGAAATGGGTGCGCCGATAGAAGGCGGGAGAAAGGAAACGATGAAATTTGCCTCGATGGACGAGGAATCCTTCGCTCGTGAGTCGGTTCACAGGGCAAGTATCAGTGACTGTCAGTATAATTAACGATCGCGGAGCGTTGATCGGGAAGAAGATTTTGATCGTAAGGAGAAAATCTTATGCAGAAATACATTATGGCTCTTGACCAGGGCACCACAAGCTCACGCTGTATTCTGTTTGACAAAAGGGGAACGATTCATTCCATGTCTCAGAAGGAATTTACCCAGATTTACCCGCAGCCGGGCTGGGTGGAGCACAATCCCAAGGAGATCTGGTCTACACAGCTGGCGGTGGCCACGGAATGCATGGCCATGGCCGGAGCAGGGGCAGAGCAGATTGCCGCCATCGGCATTACCAATCAGAGGGAAACCACAATCCTCTGGGATAAAAACACGGGGGAGCCGGTGTACAACGCCATTGTCTGGCAGTGCCGCCGCACATCGGACTGCATTGAGGAATTGAAAAAAGACGGCTTTGACAAAAGAATCCGGGAGAAGACCGGACTGGTGCCGGACGCCTATTTCAGCGCATCTAAAATTGCCTGGATTCTCAGTCATGTGCCGGGAGCCATGGAGAAGGCGGAAAAGGGTGAACTTCTGTTCGGTACAGTGGACACCTGGCTGATCTGGAATCTGACCAGAGGCAGGGCGCATGTGACGGATTATACCAATGCTTCCCGCACCATGCTGTATGATATTCACAGGCTGGTATGGGACGAGGAAATCCTGGAACGGTTCGGTATTCCCGCCGGGATTCTTCCCAGGGTATGTCCTTCCTCCAGTGTCTTCGGCTATACGGATCATTCCCTGCTGGGCAGAGAGATTCCCATTGCGGGGGCTGCGGGAGATCAGCAGGCCGCGTTGTTCGGTCAGTGCTGTTTTGAAAAAGGCGAAGTAAAAAATACTTACGGGACAGGCTGTTTCCTGCTGATGCATACAGGGGAGGATGCCATTGTCTCCCGGTCAGGACTGCTGACCACTATGGCAGCGGGCATTTCGGAAAAGCCGGAATATGCCCTGGAAGGGAGCGTTTTCGTGGCCGGAGCCGGCGTGCAGTGGCTTCGGGACAGTATGCGGATGATCTGGGATGCGTCTCAGACACAGAAGTATTGTGAGGCGGTGGAGGACACGGCAGGGGTGTATGTGGTGCCGGCCTTTGCCGGAATGGGCGCTCCTTACTGGAATCAATTTGCCAGAGGAACCGTGGTGGGATTGACCAGAGGGTGCGCAAAGGAGCATTTTATCCGGGCAGTCCTGGAATCTGTTGCCTATCAGACCGCAGACGTGATCAGAGCCATGGAGCAGGACAGCAAAATCTCTTTGAAGAGCCTGAAAGTGGACGGAGGCGCCAGCGCCAATGATTTTCTGATGCAGTTCCAGGCGGATATTGTGGACACCCGGGTGCTGCGGCCGAAATGCATCGAGACCACAGCTTTGGGGGCGGCATATCTGGCAGGTCTGGCGGTTGGCTACTGGCAGGACAGGGCGGAGATACAGGACAACTGGCAGATGGACAGGTGCTTTGAACCGGTGATGGAGGAGGGAAAACGCCGGGAACTGCTGCGGGGCTGGGAGAGGGCGGTGAGATGCGCGCTCGCCTGGGCGGAGGACAGCCCGGTTATCTAAACCAGGCTTTCATCACGTCCAGTACCTGTACCAGCTCATTCTCCGTGATCACATAGGGAACCATGGCGTAAAGGTAGTTCAGGAAAGGTCTGCTGAACACACCCCTCTCGCAGGCGAACTGCTGATAGCCTGTCAGGGCGGCTTCCTCCTTTACTTCCACACAGACACATCCGCCCAGAATGCGCACATCCCGAATTTGTTCATGGGTCAGGTCTGCCATCTCCCGTTTTGTGATTTCTTCTATGCGGCGGATTTTGGAGAGGTAATCTGCCTCCTGGAACAGCTCTATGGATTTCAGCGCCGCGCAGCAGGCCAGAGCATTGCCCATGAAGGTAGGACCGTGCATCAGGGCTTTCTGGGGCGCGTCCCCGTAGAAACCTCCGTATACCTTACGGTTGGCCACGGTGACCGCATGGCCGATATAGCCTCCGGTCAGGGCCTTTCCCAGCACCAGGATATCCGGCAGCACCAGGTCCGCTACAAAGCGGTTCCCCGTTCTGCCGAAACCTGTAGCTACTTCGTCAAAGATAAGCAGTACGCCGTATTCGTCGCACAGCTCCCGGGCACGTTTCAGAAAGGATATGTCGTACATCCGCATGCCTCCCGCTCCCTGGAGCAGCGGTTCTGCGATAAAGCAGTTCAGCTCCTCATGAAAACGGGAGAAAGCCTCCTCCAGTGCGTCAATCCGGGTGGGGATATGGATGACGTCTTTTTTCTCGCCGTAGGCTTCCAGAATAAAATGGTAATCCTCGTCGTCTCCTACCTCCATGGTCTTGAACGTGTCGCCGTGGTAGGCATGGGTCAGGGACAGAACCTTTGTTCTCCTATTGTTTCCCTGGTTCACATAATACTGGAGAGCCATCTTCAGGGCAACCTCCACAGCCACGCTGCCGGAGTCCGAGAAAAAGCAGTAGTCCAGGTCTCCGGGCAGCCATTCCGCCAGTTTCTCCGCCAGCTTCTGAACCGGCTGGTGAGTCAGGCCGCCCAGCATCACATGGGAGAATCGGTCCGCCTGATTCTTGATGGCTTCTGTGATCGCCGGGTGCTTATAACCGTGGATTACGCTCCACCAGGAGGAGACGGAGTCTATTAATTTCCCTTTATTGGTATATAAGTATACGCCTTCCGCGTCTATGATTTCATAGGGCGCCTTCATGGTTTTCATCTGTTGATACGGATACCAGATCATGTGTACTTCCTTTCTTTTTTGGGGTCTCCCGGAATTTTCCATGCCTGTTTCGACAGGAATTTCGTTTCGGATTCATTTCTCATAAAGAGCGGCCAGCGTATCCCCGTCCAGCGGAAGGTCTTCAGCCCCTTCCTCCACGCAGGCAATAACGTCCAGCCCCGTCCGGTGCCGGCACATCCGCACATTGTCTTCCTCCATGACATTTCCCGGATGGAAGCGGTTAAAAAGGATGCCTTTCAGAGGGATGCCCCTGGAGCGCATGTACTCTGCGGTCAGCGCTGCATTATTGATGGTGCCGAGTCCGGCGTCGGCAATAAGCAGGCAGGACAGTCCCAGCCCGGAAATGATGTCTTCCAGCCAGATCTCCGTCTCGTCAAAGCAGATGGGGCAGAGGATGCCGCCGCTGCCCTCCATGGTCACATAGTCATATTCTTGGCATACTTCCTCAAAGCCTTTTTTCACCATGTCAAGTTTTACCGGATTTCCCTCCAGCCGGGAGGCCAGATGGGGAGATACGGCATGTTCATAGACATAGGGGCACATTTGTTCCGGCGGCTGGTCAATGCCGGATACATGCTTCACCTGGAGGGCATCTCCCGGAATCAGAGAGCCGTCTCTGCCGCGAGGATTACCGCTCATGGCCGCTTTGTAATAGCCCGGATGTCTGCCGTTTTCTCTTAATTTCTTTACCATCAGGGCTGATACATAGGTCTTGCCCACATCAGTCCCTGTTCCTACGATGAAAATTTTTTTTGCTTTTTTCCTCTCGTCATTCATGGCTCAGCTTCACCTCATATCCCAGATTGCGCACCAGCTCCAGATCTTTCTCTGCCGTGATGCCGGCGGTGGTCAGCATGTCGCCGGAAATCGCCGCATTGGCTCCGCTTTGAAAGCACTGTTCTCCTTTGTCGCCCAGAAGACCTCTTCCCCCTGCAAGCCGGATGGAGGCCTCCGGAATCAGGAAACGGAAGACGGCCACGCATCGTCTGGCTTCCTGTGCAGTCAGGGGCTTCCTGTGCGCCAGAGGCGTTCCGGGGATGGGGTTCAGGAGGTTCACAGGGACGGACTTCACCCCAAGCTCCCTGGCGGTAAGTACCATGCGGATGCGGTCTTCCATGGTTTCTCCAAGTCCCAGAATACCCCCGGAGCAGACGGACAGGCCGGCCCGTACGGCGGCTTTCAGGGTATTGATTTTGTCCTGGTAGGTATGCGTAGTGCAGATCTTGGGAAAAAATTCTGAGGAGGATTCCAGGTTGCAGTGCACCCGGGAAGCTCCGGCCCTTCT
The DNA here is from genome assembly GCA_910586515.1 of uncultured Acetatifactor sp. Taxonomy (GTDB): domain Bacteria; phylum Bacillota; class Clostridia; order Lachnospirales; family Lachnospiraceae; genus Acetatifactor. The sequence continues at coordinate 23,105 of CAJUGL010000004.1, read as the reverse complement.
GATTTTTTCAAACTGGGCTTCCTCCAGCAGGCCGAAGGACACGCAGATTCGGATATTCGTCTCGTTTCTGATGGCGCGGATGCTTTCGCAGACCTGTTCGACTTCACGTTCCGACAGCTTTCTTCCGGAGGTGACAATGGAGTAACGCAGAACTCCGCAGGCTTCGGCCCGCCGGGCTCCCTCCAGAAGCTTTTCCGTGGACAGAAGGCCGTAGGCTTCCGTGCATTTTGCCTGGTAATGCGCGCTCTGGGCGCAGTATCTGCAGTCCTCGGGGCAGCGTCCGCATTTCCCGTTGACGATGGCGCACAGATCAAAGCTCTGCCCGCATTTTTGCCTGCGGATCTCGTCGGCGGCGTCTGCCAGCTCCTCCAGCGGAGCCTCCGCCAGCATCAGCGCCTCCTCAAGAGAAATCTTCCCGCCGGCCAGCGCCTTTTCTTTCAGTTCCTGTACTATGCCCATTCTGTCCTGCTCCTTTTCTGTTACGGATTTCTGTTTTAAGTAGATTTTCGGATGTTTTTTCGTTGCTGTTCGCTGGCTTCCCGGTCATTGTAATATACCGTTATCCTTCATAGCAACGGATGGATTCCGCTATCGCCCTTGCCGCCGCAGACAGTTCCTCCTTCGTGTGGGAGGCCATCAGGGCTGCCCGAAGCATGGCCTCTCCCTTCCGCACGGTGGGATAACGGATGGCGGGAATAAAGAAGCCCAGCTCCATCAGTTTTTCAGAGACCCTCATGGCTTTTTCTTCGTCGCCGATTCGGATGGGGATAATTGCGGTGTCCGAGCTGGCATCCACATCATGCTCCTGAAGCTGCCGGCAGAACCAACGGATGTTTTCCTGAAGCCTGCGTACCCGCCAGGTTTCCTCTTCAATCAGTTCCAGGGCACGCTTTGCCGCAGCCATGATCACAGGGGAAAGGGAGGTGGAGAATATGTAGCTTCTGGCGTTGTTCTTCAGGTATTCCGTCAGCGTGCGGGAGCCGCAGATATAGCCGCCTTCCGCGCCCAAAGCCTTGCTCAGGGTTCCCATGAGGATGTCGATTCGGCCCTCCATATGAAAATACTCCTCACAGCCCCGGCCGGTGGCGCCGATTACCCCTGTGGCATGGGCTTCGTCTATCATGGACAGGAGGCCGTAGGTGTCGGCCAGATTCACCAGTCCGGGGAGATTGACGATATCTCCGTCCATGCTGAAGACGCCGTCGCTGACGATCAGTCCCTGCCTTCCCTGACGTTCCAGGATCTTCCGCTCCAGATCCGCCATGTCATTATGACGGTAGATGACTGTCTCTGCCCGGGACTGCCGGCAGCCGTCGATGATGCTGGCATGGTTCAGCTCATCGCTGTAGATCACGTCCCCTTCCCGGCACAGGCAGGGGATGACTCCGCTGTTGGCCGCAAAGCCGGTATTGAATACCATCGCAGACTCCCGTTCCTTGAACCGGGCCAGAGCCTCCTCCAACTGTGTGTGGTAAACTGTGGTTCCGGTAGTGAGTCTGGATCCGCCGGAACCGGTGCCGTATTCCATTAGGGCTTTTACCGCGTATGCCTTGATTCGCTCTTCATCGCACAGATCCAGATAGGAGTTGGAGGCCAGCATCAGCATGTCTCTGTTCCGATACCGGATATGGGAGCTTTGGGGACTTTCGATTACCTTAATCTTGCGGTACAGGTGCTGTTCCTGGAGAGCGAGCAGCTCCTCTTCAAATCGTTGCCATTTACTCACGGCGCTCACCTGCCTTTCCTGCGTTTAGTTTATAATGAGATGATGTAACAGTTCAGCGCCCTGTTTGAACTGTTACGAGATGATTGAGGTCAACCAGCACTTTCTGCTGTTGGAGATAGCGGATACAGGCTTCCTTCTCGTCTTCAGTCCCCCGAAACAGGAAGATACGTCCCCCCTGAGGGCTGCCCATTTCCTTCAGCGTGGTAATGCGTATATAGCCAAATTCCCTGGAGGCGATATAGCCGGTGACATAATCAGGATCGTCGGAAATGCACAGTTCTGCCACAATGTTGGGATGGCTGACCACCTTTGTGGCCAGAACCAGCGCTTCGTTGAAGTGATTTTTGTTTCCGCAGGCGGACTGTCTTGCCTCGTCCCCCGTTTCCATATCCATATAAGTAGCCCGGATGCCCCGTTCTCTGTCGGGCTCCAGCCGCTTCATGGTATCCGCGTCCAGGAGCATGGCTCCCCGCATGGAGTAGCTCTGCTGCCAGAGGGCAATGATTTGCTCTGCCTGTTCCAGACCCAGTCTGCGCAGATAGTCAAGTACCGCATCCATGCCCTCTTCAGGGGAGGAAGTCTCTACTGTGGTCACATTCAGCGCCGGGAGATGAAGAATTTCCGCTTCTTCCACGGCTTCTATCTTCAGGTTGATAAAGTCGGGCTTCCCCTTGCTGTGCCGCAGAGCCCTGGCCAGGAGCAGCGTGCAGTATTGCTCCAGAGCCTCCTCCGGAATGATTTTCTCCGCTCCGGAGATATGCCCGTATTCTTTGTTGGATGCCCTCATTTTAATGCTGTATCGATTCATTTTGTTTCCTTTTTTCCTGTACTGTCGGCAGTGTGAACTTGTTCCGCAGAATTGATTATATGGAAAGTATCTTTTTGTTGTGTTGAATGAATAAAATCGGCAGAGTCAATTTGCTCTGTTTAGTTGATTATATCAGTGGTTTGAGTACGGGACAGACGTTTTACAGCCGGATACATCATCGCTGCTCCTACGGCAGTGAATACCATGCCCGGTACGGCAGCGGCCGTCAGCACCATGGGATTTACACCGGAGACGCCGCCCAGGACCAGTCTTCCGGCGGCTGTGCCCAGAGGTCCGCTGACGGCGACGGTAACGGGATTCACGCCGAAAATAGACAGAACCCCTCCTGCAGTCAGCCGGAATATCATGGCGATGGTCACGTTCACAAGGCTGTGTGTGCCCAGAAGCAAATTGATGAGGCTGGCCAGAATGCCGATTTTGATATATCTCTTAAAGCCGAAACAGGCTGCGATGCACACGGCAAATGGGGCGGACAGCTGGAACTCGCAGCCCGGTATGAAACTGGGAAGCTTGAACATTCCCATTACCGCCAGTATTGCGGACAGCAGCGCGGTGATGGTTATTTCTCTGGTCTTTTGTCTGGTTTTCATAGGCACCTCTATGCGCGGATTCAGGATGGATTTCGTTATTTACTGATTATAGCGGAGGAAAAAGGAAATGTCAACCTGGATAATGAATAAGTTGACAATGTGCCGGGATGTGGTTAGGTTACTTTTGATGAATTCAAAGGGCGGGCAGAAAGTAAATGCTTTCCGCTCGCCCTTTAGCGTCTGCAGCGCTCTTTCATCTGCTTCCAGGGCGGCGCTGTCCGCCTCCAGCCAGGGCGCCAGGCCCAGAAGACTTCTGCCAAAGGCCTCAAGAGGAGCATAGTCGGCTCTTTCCCGATGAAAGGATAGGGGCATTTTTGCTTTCAGTTCGCCGGCTTCCAATGCATTCAATACGGGAGTCTCGATTTTCAGCAGAGCGTTCAGCCATTCGTTTCTGGTATTTGTGTTCATTGTTATTCCTTTCCGATCAGTCCGTGGTATCTGTTTTCCGGGAACAGGCATGCAGAATTGATTTTTACTGTATTTTGTAAAATAGTATAGCCTGTTTTACCGGGGAATTCAATGGTCTTTTTTACGAAAAAACGGTTCTTGCATGGGAACGGATTTCCGGCTATAATAACAGCAGTGAGATACGGCTATCTGCTTTTTGCATAAGCAACCGGTAAATAAATCAGTTAAAAACTTAGGAAACGGAGGATTTCGGAATGGCGTTGCTGCACGTAGACTTTTTTTCCACAGTGCTCGGAATGAGCATGAACATGGATGTGATCCTTCCTCAGCAAACCAGGGGGCAGATCGGTATGGAGGGGATGGGAGCTGACGGAAGGGTCAGGACTATGTACCTTCTTCACGGCATGAGCGACGATCATACCATCTGGCAGAGAAGGACTTCCATTGAGCGTTATGCCAGTAAACTGGGAATTGCGGTGGTGATGCCCACTACCCATCTGGCTTTTTACACGGACACGGCTTATGGAATGAACTACTGGACTTTTATTTCCCGGGAACTGCCCCGGATCTGCAGGGAATTTTTCCCTCAGATGTCAGGGGAACGGGAGGATACCCTGGCGGCAGGTCTGTCCATGGGCGGATACGGGGCATGGAAGCTGGGACTGGGCGCAGGCGATACTTTCGGGGCTGCGGCATCCCTGTCAGGAGGATTGGATATATTGGGGAACTATCGGAGGAATATGGCGGAGAGGTCCGACAAGTGCCTGCTTCTGCAGGGTGTTTTTGGGTCGGAGGAAGCTTTGGAAGGCTCGGACAATGATCTGATGGCTTTGGCGCAGCGGATTGCGGCCGAGGGGAAGTCGCTTCCCAGGCTGTATGCCTGGTGCGGAACAGAGGACTTTCAGTATCAGGGTAATCTGAAGGTGTGGGATCATGTGAAGAAACTGGGATACGATCTGACCAGTCAGGCATCTGCAGGGGACCATCAGTGGAAATACTGGGATGAGAAGATTCAGGATGTGCTGTGCTGGTGGCTGAATACGGACCAAGATCTGCAATAAAACGGCATTTGGAGCAGTTTGCGGTATCCTGTAGGGAAAGAAGCTGTTACAAGATGCTTTTTGACCTTAACATCAAAAGATAAGAAAGCGGAGGTTTACTATGAGAAAAAAGATTTTGATAACAGGATTTGAACCCTTCGGGCAGGACACGGTGAATGCGTCCTGGGAGGCGGTGAGCCGGCTGGAAGACAGAATCGGCGGCAATGAGGTGACAAAGCTCCTGATACCGACGGTATTCGGCACTGCGGCGGAGAAAGTTCTGGAAGCGGCTCGCGAGCTGCAGCCGGACGCCATTGTCTGCGTGGGCCAGGCAGGCGGCAGAACTATGGTGACGCCGGAGGTGGTGGCCATCAATCTGCGGGATGCTTCCATAGAGGACAATGCGGGGAGGAAGCCCTGGGACGAACCGGTGGCTCCGGGGGGACCGGCAGCATATTTTGCGTCTATCCCTGTGCGGAAAATCGTAGATGAGGTGAAGAAAGCCGGAATCTCCTGCGGTCTTTCCTATTCTGCCGGAGCATATGTATGCAATGATCTGTTTTACGCTCTGCGGCATCACTATGAGGGAAGCGGGACAGGCGTGGGATTTATCCATGTGCCCTGTCTGGCGGAACCGGGAGATGACAAGCGGCCCGGAATGCCGCTGGAGACCATTGTACATGCTCTGAGTCTGGCTGTAGAGACGCTGTGAGGGGGAGAAATACTCTTCCGAATCCTGAGCAGGCGGCGCCTAAAAACGGCGGAATACGTTTTGAGGAACCTGCCTGCCGGGAAATCGTATGAAGTTCACACTCTCTGAAGCGATTATGGCTGGCCGCAGGTAGCGGAATCACCGGAATCCGTTTCCGCTGCAGTGTGTTCACAGGTATTATAGCGAAGCTGCAGGAACTGAGAGCGGTCTTTATTATAGAGTTTCTTCAGTTCGTCGGAATAACCGACTACCACCCAGGGGAGCATGGTATTAATCAGGGAGAGCATATCCTGGGCGATAGACTCATTTGCCACTGTGAACTCGTGTCCCTTGGGGGTGAACTCGTCGTAAATCATGACATTATAAGTAGTGCCGGTTTTTACGCCGTTGGTGCGGTGAGTAACCGTATTTTGATAAGCCCACATGATCTTGCTGTTGGGGATTGCCCGGGCATCGGAACCGTTGATGTAGTAAGTCATCAGCCGTCCCACCTTCAGGGTTCCGCCCTTGTCAAAAGATTTTGCATTCCTGTAATCGGATTCCACCATGGATTCGGAATAGCCTGAGGCCGCGATATCTTTGCGCAGCTTTTTCAGTGAACCTCCGCCCACTACCTTGGCGATCCGGAAGATGCCGAAGATCAACAGAACGGCGCCGATGCTGAACAGGGCGATATACATTATGTTCATGCTGGTCTTGCTTGCGAAAGCATTAAAATAATAGGGAATGGTGGATTCCGCGAACTCTGCCTCGGTCATACCGATTTCCGTAAAAAATTCTTTAAAATAACCATATTCTTCCTCGTCCAGCTTCTTGAGCTTACCGCTGAAGGAGACGGGATCCGAGAGCAGTTCATTGTAAGTGTTTTCGGTCATGGAATCCATCTGGCTCTGGTAGCGGACAGGCACTTTGATGGTCATGAACCGCCAATTATCGGGATTTTCGTCACTGGCCAGAAGGATAATGTAGTAGAGGTCAGTGGTTTTTGTGACATGGGTCTTGGTATTGTATGAGGTTTCTTCCAGGTAACAGCCGAAATTTTCGGTTAATTCGATGTCTACCAGCTGACCCTTGAGGTCATTGGGCGCCAGGGTGTTTAGATCCACATAGCCCGTAGCGGCATAGAAGGCGTCCGGTGCGTTCCAGCCTGCAAGTCCCAACCCTGCGATAATCAGAATGATTGACCAAAACAGGGAGGTTTTCAGGATTTTCTTTTTCAGTTCTTCAAACATTTCTTTCTCCTCCGACTCATAAAAGTGTTTTGACATTAGCTGTAGTAAAACCAAGGATTATTTTATCATCAAATATGGATATTTGCAATATATTCAGGGCAATCTGTCTGTTTACATTATTGGTAAAATCATGTAAAATAGGGCATATGCGCCCGCTGAGCAGAAAAGGGGCGCGGAAAAGAGGAAGAGAGATGAAATTTAAAGATATGCCGTATCAGCGTGTGGACTTTGACCAGGTGGAAAAGGATATGCATGCGCTGATGGAGGAATTTGACCGGGCAGGCAGCGGTGAGGAGCAGTTTCGGGTTCATCAGAAATATTATGAATTGACCGATAGAGTCAACACCCAGATGACGATAGCGAACATTCGCTATGACGTAGATACCACCGATGAATTTTACAGCGGGGAGCATCTGTATTATAATGAAAAAAGACCGGTGTACCATAACCTGGCGCTGGAGTATGAGAAGAGACTGTATGCGTCGCCCTATCGCGATTATCTGGTGTCCAGGATAGGACCGGTTGCCTTCAAAAACATGGAGATTGCGCAGAAGGCCATGGATGAGAGGCTGATTCCCCTGATGCAGGAGGAAAATGCGCTGACTACTGCCTATAATGAGCTGATTGCGGGAGCGCAGATTGAGTTTGATGGGCAGGTGTTAAATCTTTCTTTGATGCGTCCTTACCTGATTCATTCCGACAGAAGTGTCAGAAAGGCGGCGTACGCAAAGCAGGCTGAGTTTTTTTCCGCAAATGCGGAAAAGCTTGACGAAATCTATGACAAGCTTGTGAAGAACCGCACGGCTCAGGCCAGAGCGATGGGATACAGTAACTATGTGGAGCTTGGCTATTACAGAATGGGGCGCAATTGCTACGGCAAGGCAGAAGTGGAGAACTTCAGAAAGCAGATCAAAGCGTTTTTCGTGCCTTTCGCGGAAAAGCTTCATGACCGCAGGCGCCGGAGACTTGGGCTGGACAGGCTCAGCTATATAGACGCGTCTGTGTATTTTAAAGAGGGAAATCCCGCGCCTTTGGGCAATCCGGAAGAAATTCTGGCGGCCGGGCAGAAAATGTACGGAGAACTGTCCCCGGAGACAAAGGAATTTTATGATTTTATGACGGAGAATGAGCTGTTTGACGTGCTCGGCCGAAAGACGAAGAAGGCCGGGGGCTACATGACCTATATGCCGGTCTACCACTCGCCCTTTGTATTTGCCAATTTTAACGGTACCAGCGGTGATGTGGACGTCATTACTCACGAGTGCGGGCATGCTTTCCAGGGATATTTATCCGGCAAGGATCCCGTCAGGGAGCATTCGGACATTACCATGGAGACGGCGGAGATTCATTCCATGTCCATGGAATTCTTCACTCAGAAGTGGATGCCTCTTTTCTTCGGCCACAGGGCGGAGGATTATATTGAGATGCACCTGGAAGATTCGGCGGCTTTTATTCCCTATGGATGTATGGTGGATGAGTTCCAGCATATCGTATATGAGAATCCGGATATGTCTCCTGCCCAGAGGCATTCGGCGTGGCTTGAACTGGAAAAAGCATACAGGCCTCATCAGGATTACGGAGACGACATTTTCTTTGGCAAGGGAGGAATCTGGCAGAGGCAGCAGCATATTTACAACTCTCCCTTCTATTATATAGATTACAGCCTGGCGCAGACCTGCGCGCTGCAGTATAAGGTAAAGATGGACGAAGATTTCCGGGCGGCCTGGGACAGCTATCTTAAGCTGTGTAAGCTGTCGGCATCGGATTTCTTTACGAATATGGTGGAGGAAGTAGGGCTCACCTGTCCCTTTGAGGAGGGCTGTATAAAAAATATTGTGGAAAAACTTGAAAAATATGTGAAATAACTTCACATTTTCCTTAAAATGCTGTAGAATAAGGCGGTGAATATTAGGAAGGAGATATTTGTCATGCCAAAAAAGGAAGAGCAGGGTAATGGGCAGAACCCGGAAAAGATAGTGACCAAGTATGATCTGAAAATGCAGAGGAGGAAGGAGCAGAAGGAGAAGGAACGCCGGGAGGCGCAGGTCAGCAGGATCGTAGGGATAGTGCTGGCGGCTGCTCTGGTGTGTATCATAGCTTCTTTCCCCATAAGGAATTACCTCACGGTAAACGGGACCTATGTCAGCGTGAACGGTGAGGATATTTCCCGGGTGGAGTTCGACTACAATTATTATGTGGCCAGGAATAATTACCTCACTCAATATGGAGGGTATCTGAGTTATTTCGGTGTGGATACAAGCAGAGATATAACCAATCAGATGTATTCCGACACACTTACCTGGGGAGACTATTTTCAGGAGCTGGCAGTAGGAAATATTGCCCGCAACAAGGAGCTGGTGAAGCAGGCCCGAGAGGAGGGATTCTCCTATGACCTGGAGGAAGAGTACAGGAAATTCGCGGAAGCGTTTGAGACGGCAGCCTCAGAAGCAGGAAGCACGGCGAAAGCGTATGTGAAGGAACTGTACGGCGCCTATGCCACACAGTCCCGGATAAAGCCTTATGTGGAGGAGGGGCTGCTGGCCAGCGCCTATGCCGAGACATTGGGAGAAAGGTTTACGCCCGGCCAGGAGGAGATCCAGGCATATTATGAGGAAAACAAAGCCAGCTATGATTCCGTGGACTACTATATGGAAATCGTAGACGCTCAGCTGCCCACAGAGCCCACAGAGCTGGCAGATCCTGTAGAAGAGACAGAGGATGAGGAAGCTTCCGGAGATGAGGCTTCGGGAGATGAAGCGGAGGCCGAATATCAGCCCTCCGAGGCGGAGATTGCCGCTGCAATGGAACTTGCAAAGGAAGAGGCGGATAAGAAGGAAAAAACCGTGAGTGCGGACAACGATCTGAACGAGAACGTGAGACGCGCGGCGGTGAATTCCCTGATACGCGACTGGCTGTTTGACGAGGAGAGGAAGGCCGGAGATACAACTGTAGTCGAGGATTCCGCCAATCACCGGTATCTTGTGGCGGGTTTTGAAAAACGTTATCTGAGCGAGGCGCCCTCTGCGGATATCCGCGTGGCGATTACAGCCGAAGACAATGGACAGGCTATTCTGGACGAGTGGAAGAACGGCGCGGCCACGGAAGAGAGTTTTGCGGAACTTTGCGACAAATATAATGATCCCGAGATTACTTCTCTGCAGGGAGGTCTGGTGGAGGCGGCGCTGGAGTCCAATGTGCCTCCTGAGCTGACCAGCTGGATACAGGAAGAGCGCAAGGCAGGCGACACTACTGTGGTTTCTCCCGAGGGCGACGGGTTTACTTATGTGGTTTATTATATCGGGCAGAATGATCCCCAGTGGATTCTGGAGATCAGAGATTCTCTGATGCAGGAGAGGATGTCGGATTATTTGAAGGAAATCGTGGATACGGCAGATGTGCAGGATCCCAAGAACAATCTGAAATATCTCCATGTTCCCGAACCGGAAGAGAGTTCTGAGGCAGAGAGCGGAGAGGACAGCTCAACGGAGAGTTCTGAGGCAG
>CAJUGL010000004.1:0-12967 GCA_910586515.1 uncultured Acetatifactor sp. | reverse complement strand
GAGAGTTCTGAGGCAGAGAGCGGAGAGGACAGCTCAACGGAGAGTTCTGAGGCAGTGAGCGGAGAGGACAGCTCAGGGGAGAGTTCCGAGGCAGAGAGCGGAGAGGACGGCTCAGCGGAGAGTTCTGAGGCAGAGAGCGGAGAGGACGGCTCAGCGGAGAGTTCTGAGGCAGAGAGCGAAACGGATGGATCCGATGAAGGAAGCGGAGAGGAATAAACGTTGTATCAGGAGGGGCGGTGGGCTATCACCGCTCCTTTTGCAGAAGAAGACTAGCTGCAGAGGATGGGGAAGAGAATGAGGAAGAAGGCTCTGGTACTGGATATCGACGGTACGCTTACAAATTCACGAAAAGAAATCAGCCCGGTGACAAAGTCGGCGCTTTTGCGTATCATGGAGAGAGGGCATATGGTGGCGCTGGCATCCGGCCGGCCGGCTTTCGGCATGCGCAGGTACGGGGAAGAGCTGAATCTGCACAGATACGGGGGATATCTGCTGGCCTATAACGGCGCCCGGGTCATCTCCTGCAGTACCGGGGAAACCGTATTTCAGCGGACTCTGCCGGAGGAGCTGCTGCCCGAGCTCTTTGCATTTGCCCGGAAGGAGGGCTGCGGGCTGGCGACTCACACCGAGGATACGGTGATCTCCGCCTTTCTGCCCGACGAATATATAGAGCTTGAAGCGCGGATCAACGGAATGCCTGTGCGGCAGGCAGAGTGTTTTTCGGAATATGTGAATTTTGCTGTCTGCAAATGTTTTATGACCGCTCCGGCGGAGCGCGCGGCGGAACTGGAGAAGATTTTGCGGGAGCAGGCGGCAGGCCTGGCTTCCGTATATCGTTCGGAGCCTTTTTTCATTGAGATTGTGCCGGAGAAGGTAGATAAGGGGGATTCTCTGCGGAGGCTGACGGAAAGCCTTGGGATAGACAGGGAGGATGTCGTGTGCTGCGGCGACGGCTATAACGATATTCCCATGCTGGTCTACGCTGGAGTGGGAGCGGCAATGGGCAATGCCCAGCCGGAGGTAAAGGCGGCTGCGGACTATGTGACGGAAAGCAATGATGAGGACGGAATTGTGAGTGTAATAGAACGGTTTATTGAAAAATGATGAGTTGGCACGGGGGACAGATGAGACAAAATATCAGGATAAAGATACCCCCCAGGGGGCAGGCTATAATAGATGCGATTACGAATGCCGGTTTCGAGGCCTATGCGGTGGGGGGATGCGTGCGGGATTCCCTTCTGGGGCGGGAGCCGGAGGACTGGGACTTGACTACCTCTGCCACACCGAAACAGGTTAAGGCTATTTTTCCCAGAACCATTGACACCGGACTGCAGCACGGAACGGTGACCGTCATGTTTGAGGGGGAGAGCTTTGAGGTGACCACCTATCGGGTAGACGGCAAGTACGAGGACAGCAGGCATCCCAGCGAGATACGGTTCACTCCGAGTCTGGAGGAGGACTTAAGGCGCAGAGATCTGACCATTAATGCCATGGCCTACAATGACGGCAGGGGCCTGGTGGATTTGTTCGGCGGCCTGGCGGATTTGGAGGAGGGCGTCATCCGATGTGTGGGGGACCCGGAGGAACGGTTTCGGGAGGATGCGCTGCGGATGCTGCGGGCAATTCGCTTTTCCGCGCAGCTGGGGTATGTAATAGAACAGGAAACGTTGGAGGCTATCCGGCGCCAGGCCCATACTCTGGACCGCATCAGCGCGGAACGGATTCAGGCCGAACTGGTAAAGCTGCTGGTTTCCCCCCATCCGGAATATCTGCGGACAGCATATGACACTGGCGTCACAAAAGTGTTTATGCCGGAATTTGACCGCTGTATGGAGACGCCCCAGCGCCATCCTCACCATTGCTATTCGGTAGGGGAACATATTCTGCATTCTCTGGGCCATGTGGAGGCCTGCAGGGTGCTGCGGCTCACCATGCTGCTGCATGACATCGGAAAGCCTGCGGTTTTGTCCAGAGACGAGGACGGAACCACTCATTTTCACGGCCACGCGTCTGTCAGCTCGGATATGGCGGGAAGTATACTGCGGCGGCTTAAGTTTGACAACGATACCATCGGTAAGGTGTGCAGGCTGGTGCTCTTTCATGACTACGGCAATGGCGTGGAGGCGGATATGCGTATAGTGCGCAGAGCCATGAACAAGATCGGCGAGGAGGCTTTTCCGGGAATTTTTGCGGTGAAGAGGGCGGATATTCTGGCCCAGAGCGATTATCTGCGTCAGGAGAAACTGGCGAATCTGGAACTCTGGCAGCAGCTCTATGAGAAAATCCGTGCCCGGAACCAGTGTGTGTCTTTACGGGATCTGGCGGTAAAGGGTTCCGATCTGATCGAGATGGGCCGGAAGCCCGGCAGGGAATTGGGCAGGACGCTTCAGAAGCTTTTGGAACTAGTTCTGGAAGATCCGGAATGCAATACCCGGGAGAGACTGTTGGAGGAAGCGCGGCGACTGTGAAACAGGGTGTTTTCTCCCGGCTTTTTTAACATACTTTCAGGATATTTCTCATATGATAGGTTATGAACCTGGCCGGACACGGCGCAGTGATGGAACAGACCAATCAGGAGGGGCCGGAAGTGAACGATAGGGCAGTTGAGTTACTGGAACAGTATGAGATAGAGGTGCTTCGTACCAGAAAGGGAAGGGGCGCCATTGTGTGCGACACCAGTCAGGGGTGTATGATTTTTAAGGAATATTCGGGAAGCCAGGACAGGATAGAACTGCAGGACAGATTGTTGAGACAGATAAAGGATGCCGGATTGGTAAATGTGGAGTCCATTATGCCCAGCAGAGAAGGCGCGCTGTTTGTAAGGGATAATGACGGGACGAAATATGTGCTGAAAACCTGGCCCGAAGGGCGGGAGTGCAGTACCCACGACAGAGAGGAATGCCTGCTGGCGGTACGGCTCCTGGCCAGACTGCACGGTTGTATGGAGCTTCCGGCAGATGCGGCAGGGCCGTCCGTGCGGTTTTTTCCGGAGCAGGAGTATGACAAGCATAACAGAGAGTTGAAAAGAGTGCGGAAATATCTGCTGCAGAAAGGGCAGAAGACCTGGTTTGAGATCAGTCTCTGCAATGCATTTGACGCTTTTTTGGAGCAGGCCCTGAGCGTGACGGAAGAGTGGAGGGGATATGCCGCGCTGGGTAAAGCTGCGGAGAGAGGGACCTTCTGTCACGGAGATTATCAATACCACAATATCCTGCAGGGAAACGGCAGATGGTATGTGGTTAATTTTGAAAAATGTCTGTGTGACAATCCGGTGAGAGATTTGTATCTGCTGCTTCGAAAGCTTTTGGAGAAAGGGAATTGGTCAGTGTCCCTTGGAACGGAACTGCTGGAGGCTTATGAGCGGGAACGCCCCATTGAGGCAGCAAGCTTTATCGACTTATACTACCGCCTTGCTTATCCCGAGAAATTCTGGAAGATAGCCAACTTCTACTTTAACTCGAGAAAGGCCTGGATTCCCGGGAAGAATCAGGAGAAGCTGGAAAAAATCATCGCCCAGGAGCAGGAAAAGCAGTATTTTCTGGACCAGGTATTCCGCAATGTAGGGCGGTTCAGGCAGGCGCGTCCGTAGACCGGGAAGGCGCCGGGAGGAGTATACCGAGAGGATTATATGGAGAAAAGACGAAAAGATACGGACAATAAGATACTGAGCAGGCAGGTGGTTTTGCTGCTTATTATAATGACGGCAGTGTCACTTTCTGCCTGCGCAGTTCCCTTTTTGGGAGACAGGGAGGAGGCAGCCCCGTCGCCTGCTCCGGAGAGGGTGGATACGGGATTTGTGGTTACCGGGCCGGACAGCTATGATTCTGCGGATACGGCCATACTGGTGGAGCACAACGAGGAGGCGGGGACGCTTACCTTCCTCAATCTGGATCTGGGCAGGAAATATACCCTCTCCATGGATGGGACCACCAGACTGTATGACAAGTACGGAGATGCAGTCTCTGTCCAGCAGATCCAGATGGGGGATATTGTGGACATCACTTTTCTGAAGGCGAAAAAGCATCTCACAACCATGAGACAGTCCGCGTCCGCCTGGGTTTATACAGATGTGGAGCGATACGAGATGGATCCCCTCAGGAGTGAAGTAACCATAGGCAGCGAGATCTATAAGCTTACTTCCGATACCCAGTATCTGTCCGAGGGGAGAAACATAGAGGTGATGGATCTCAACGCTGCGGATGTGCTGAGCTTTCAGGGGATAGGAAATCAGATATTGACGGTGCGGGTGGAAAAGGGGCATGGTTATCTGCGCCTTCTCAATGACGAGAAATTTGTGGGAGGGTGGATAGAAGTAGGTAAGTCCGTCATCCGGCGAATTACGGAGGACATGCTCCTGCTGGTGCCGGAAGGGGAGTATCAGGTAAATATCTCTCACAAAGGAGGGGGAGGGGTGAAAAGCGCGGTTATCGGCAGGAATGAGGAAACCGCTCTGGATATCGGGGATTTGGAGGTGCCGGAGCCCCAGACAGGCATGGTTCTCTTTTCGCTGACCCCTTCCCAGGCAGAACTGTATCTGGACGGAACCAAGGTGGATGCGTCTGCTCCCATGACTCTGGAGTATGGGCTGCATCAGCTGATTGCCAGAGCGGAAGGGTATCACTCCGTCACCCAGTATATTCGTGTGGCCCAGGAGTCGGTATCCTATGCGGTGACATTGGAGGCTCTGGGAGCGGCGGAAGAGGAGGAATCGGAATCTTCGGATTCGGAGTCAGACAGTTCCGCGCCCGTTACCACGGATTATTATAAAGTGCATGTGGATGCTCCGGAAGATGCGGAGGTATATCTGGACGGGAATTACGTGGGAATCGTTCCCTGCAGCTTCAAAAAGACTCCGGGCGCTCATGTCATTACACTGCGGAGATCCGGCTACGAGACCCGCAGCTATACGGTGCAGATAGACCAGGAGGAGAAAGACCTGTCCTATTCCTTTGCGGATCTGGTTGCGGATAAGCCGGCGGCCACACAGACTCCGGCGTCTGTGCCCACACCGGAGCCGCTGGCGCCGCCCATTCCGCCTCCCACCCAGACACCCGAACCCTGACAGCAGGAATGAAGCAGGAGCCCGTAACAGTTCAGACAGGGCGCTGAACTGTTACGAGAATGCACACAAAACGCGAAAAGAATGCGCTTTGGCGCCCGCAGGTCTCGCAAAATTGCACAGAGCGCAATTTTGACTTCGTGAGAGGGGCTGTCTGAACTGTTACAGGAGCCATCTGCAATTTGGCGTTTTGTCTTGAAAATGCTTGACAAACAGGGGAAAAACGGATATATATATTTATAGACATTTCAAGACGATGTGTATGAAATGAAATGCACAAAATGAAAACTCATTACAGGAGGAACAATATGAACAAGACAGAATTAATTGCCGCAATGGCTGAGCAGGCCGGGATTTCCAGGAAAGACGCGGAGAAGGCGCTGAAGGCTTTTACGGATGTTGTTACAGAAGAGCTGAAGAAAGGCGGTAAGGTTCAGCTGGTAGGCTTCGGGACCTTTGAGGTATCCGAGAGGGCAGCCAGAGAGGGCAGGAATCCTCAGACCAAGGAGACCATCACCATCGCCGCTTCAAAAGCGCCTAAGTTTAAGGCTGGCAAGGCTTTAAAGGATATGGTAAACGAATAAAGCGCATCAGCTCATTGATTGTATACAAAGCCCGGTTGACTGTTCAGCGTACTCACGAAGGATGAACATAGGCCGGGTTTTTTTATCAGGGGAACGGGCAGGCTGTTAAAACCTGCCGGGGAGGAATCGGAATGAGATTGGATAAATATTTAAAGGTGTCCAGACTGATCAAGCGGCGCACTGTGGCGAATGAGGCCTGTGACGGCGGGCGTGTGATGATCAACGACAAAGTGGCCAAGGCTTCGGCGGAGGTAAAACAGGGAGATGTCATTACCATATCATTCGGCAACAGAGAGGTGAAGGTGGAGGTGCTGGATGTCCAGGAGACCGTGAAAAAGGATGAGGCGAAGGAACTTTTCCGCTATCTGTGAGGCAGCTTTCCGGCTGTTTTGCCGGTTACCGCTTACAGGCTGTTTATGTTCTATTGTTCGAAAACCCCTCATATATTGATTCAGGAGTTACTGTTCACAGGTGCCGCCCCGAGGTGTTTTCGTGCGTATTCTGCACGAAACTCACAGGACAGTGTATAATCCGCGGCGGCTGCGTCGGGTTGGCAAAAAGGAGGGGCTTATGGAGAATTTGAACGGGAGCACGCATGTGCATAAGATGACCATGACAAACCGGAGAAACTGTACCGTCAACGGTGTGAATGATGTGCTGTCCTTCGATGTGAATGAAATTCTTCTGGAGACAGAGCAGGGAATGCTGATGATAAAAGGAGACGGACTGCATGTCAACAGGCTGACCCTGGAAAAAGGAGAGGTAGACATAGACGGAAAGATCGACAGCTTTACCTATTCCGATGTGGCCGGCGCCGGTCACAAGAACGAATCTCTGCTGGCCAGGCTGTTCAGGTGAGCCTATGGTAAGCGAAAACGAGTTTCTGCTGCATTCCTTGATCATGGGAATTTTTATCAATATAGTGTATGATGTTTTGCGGATTATCAGACGTGTAATTCCGCACAGCGCGCTGATGGTGTCGGTAGAGGATTTCGGTTTCTGGGTATATTGCGGGGCGGAGGTATTTCTCCTGATGTATCGGGAGAGCAACGGCACGCTCAGGTGGTTTGCCGTCATCGGCGCAATGGCGGGGATGTTTCTGTACAGGAAGTTGGTCAGCCCGTTTTTCGTGAGATATGTGTCCCTGGTTCTGGGCGCATTGGCGGAAGGAGTTGTGAAGGCCGTAAGCCGGCTGTGCAGGCCATTCAGGAAGGTATGCTGCCGGGTGAGCCGAAGGGCGCGCCGCCGGGTGGGAAGGGGAAGACGGGCACTGAAAAGAAGGTTGACGTTTTTCCTGAAAGAACTTAAAATAAATATGAAGACTTAGTTAGGAGCCGGATATTGGGCAGAAGGATGTCAGGCGGCCGGGCGCAGGAATGTGGCGCGGCTGTCAGGAAGACAGGCGGGGTGAAGCGATGGCGAGACAGAGAAAGGTGGCATACCGAAAAAGATATCAGAACCGTTTCAGTATGTTTTTGGTTTCACTGGTGGTGCTGATGATTTTGATACTGGTACAGGCGGGAAGCGTGGCGCTGCAGCGCAAGATTGATGCCCGGGCGGCGGAGATTGCGCAGCTGGAGGCACAGATTGCCGCGGAGAAGGCGAGAGCCCTGGAGATCGAGGCTTTCGGCAAGGAAGTGCAGACCAAGGGCTATATCGAAAAAGTTGCCAGAGAGAAATTGGGGCTGGTCTATGAGGATGAGATTCTTTTTAAACGGCAGGAGTAGACTTCGGGTAACAGATGAACGGGACTGTCAGGCGGGAGCATTAAGCTTCCGCTTTTTTTGTCGGAAAACTTTAAGGGGACAGCCCTGTATTTTTGACAAAAAAAGAGTTTGCCCGTTTTTATAATAGGTACTGCCGCAGAAGAAGCGGTTTTCAGTTTAGCTGCAAAATTCCGATAAAAAGGCAGCGGAAAGGTGTGGATTGGGTGTGATAAAGCGCAAAGGGGAGGACAGGGAACTGCAGACGGCGCAGGTATCGGATTTGTGCAGGCGCAGGCTCCTTGGATATGCAGACAGCTTTTACGAATTGGCCAGGAGTTATGACGGGGAATTTGACACAGAGGAAGAAAACAGGGAGACGCTCCTGATGGAGAGGCGGCTCTGGGAGAACCGGCAGGTTATTCGGGAGCATTTGAATGAGGTTGCGAAGATTATGGCGGAAGCGGCCAGGGAAGTGCTCTCCTTCTGGCCTATGGAAGGAAAGAAAAAGAGACTGTTGTCTCAGGCCCTCTGGGAGGAGGGAATACATGTGGAAGGGGCGGGATATCTGCCGAGAGATGACGGGCGGCGGGCCATTTTGCTGAGCATGTGCACCCGGAAAGGGGAAAAGGTGCCCGCTGAGGATGCGGCAGACATGATTTCCGTGCTGCTGGACAGGAGGCTGGTGCCTTCGGCAAACAGCCCCAGTGTAGTGGAGTCCAATCCCCAAAGCTTTATTCTGGAGGAGGAAGCGGGGTTTCTGGTGCTCACAGGTTTTTCCAAGGCGACGAAGGAAAGCGAGGCCGTCTCCGGGGATAATTATGCCGTGCTGGAGGCGGAGAAGGGAAGAGTGACCGTGATGCTCTCGGACGGTACCGGTTCCGGGGAAAAGGCAGGGCGGGACAGTGAAAAGGTGCTGGATATGATGGAGAAGATGCTGGAGGCCGGATATGGGATGGATACGGCAATCAGCATGGTAAACACTGCGCTGTTTGCTCTGGGGGAGGACGTGAATCATCCCACGCTGGATATATGTGACATTGATCTGTACCGGGGGAGCTGTCAGCTGAGAAAGGTTGGAGGAGCGGTGACCGTCTTCAAAAGAGGAGGGGAAGTGGAACGGATGGCAACGGGGAATCTGCCGCTGGGAATCTTCGGTCAGGTGGAGGCGGAACCGCTGTGCAGGGAGCTTCAGGACGGAGATTATCTGGTTATGGTTTCCGACGGTGTGGTGGATGCCTTCGGAGGAGAGGAGGGGGAGGATACCCTGCTGAGCGTCATCGCAGGTATTCAGGACAGAAATCCGGGGGAGATTGCCGAACGTCTGCTGCGCATTGCCCTGCACGCCAGCGGAGGGCGGATTCGGGACGACATGACCATAGGCGTTATCGGAATATGGGAGAGTTGACTTTTTTGCATTTTTGAGATACATTTGTAGTATGAACAGCTGGGAAAAAACGGAAAGAAAAGTATTTGCATATATGGAGGCGCACGGAATGGCCGCGCCGGGGGACGTCATTCTGGCGGGTGTCTCGGGAGGGGCCGATTCGGTGTGCCTGCTGCTTTTGCTGCTGGCTTATGGGGAGAGAGTGCCCCTTACGCTGGCCGTAGCCCATGTGAATCACGGAATCAGAGAGGATGCAGGAGAGGACGCCCGCTATGTGGAAGAGCTGTGCGGGCGGTACGGCCTGCCTTTTTTTCTCACAGAGGCGGACATGGCCGGGGCGGCGCGGGAAGAGAAATGTTCTCAGGAGGATGCAGGCCGGCGTATACGCTACAGGGCATTTGCTGAGGCGGCGGGGAAGGCGGGGGCTGACAGAATTGCCGTGGCCCACAACAGCAATGATAACGCGGAGACCATGCTGCACCATTTATTTCGGGGCAGCGGGCTGAAAGGGCTGGCCGGAATCGCTCCGGTGCGCAGGGACAGGGACAGCGGAACGGATATCATTCATCCGATCCTGTGTCTGGAACGGCAGGAGGTGGAGGACTATCTGGAGGCGAAAGGAATTCCGTGGCGCAGGGACAGCACCAATGAGGGGGATGCTTACTGCAGGAATCGCATCCGGCATCATATTCTGCCTTATGCGGAAGCGGAGATTGTTCGGGGAGCGGTGGGAAATATGGGCCGGGCGGCGGAACTGCTGGGAGAGACGGAGGCTTATCTGGAAATGCAGACCCGGGAGGCCATGGAAAAATGCGCCGCGGGGCAGGTCCGGGGTGAGGCTGACCGGGCCGCCGGAAGGGAGAGGGCGGAGGTCTCCGGATACCGGATAGACTGCGGAAAATTTGCGGAATGTCATCCGGTTCTGCAGAAGAGAATGCTTTTTTTGATGATGAAACAATTGTCTCCCACGGGAAAGGATATTTCCTTCGTTCATGTCAGAGCGGTAACGGAGTTGTTTGAGCGGGGGGAAAACCGCGGCATATGCCTGCCCATGGGAATACGGGCGGAGAGGCAATACGGCATTGTGTCGCTGGAGCGTCCTTGGGACAGAGAAGAGAAAGCCGTGTATTCCGCTCTGACAGAGGGATTTTCGGTACCGCTGACGGAAGAACTCTTCCGGCATTCTCTGATCGTGCCTCTTAATTCTTCGGAAAAACTGGAATTTTCGGCTTTTTTTTATAAAAAAGCTTGGGAAGTTCACCAAAATCAGTATACGAAATGGTTTGATTATGATAAAATGAAAGAATCGCCGGTGATTCGTTTCCGCCGTGGGGGAGATTTTCTTACCATAGCCGGAAGAGGTGGAAAGATAATGCACAAATCTCTCAAGGATTATATGATTGGGGAGAAGATACCACGGCAGATCAGGGACAGTATTCCGGTGTTGGCGGAGGGAAGTCATGTCCTGTGGCTGATGGGTTGGCGAATCAGTGAGCATTATAAGATTGACGGGAATACAAAGCGCGTTTTGCAGGCGAGATTTTTACGGGAAACGGATTTTTGATAAAAGAAGTGTGCAGAAACGCGCATAGGAAGGGAAACGGAGGAAGAAAATGGCGGAACACATTAAGGTACTTTTGACAGAGGAAGAACTGAGTGTGAAGATTCAGACCATCGGAGAGCAGATCAGCAGGGATTACGCGGGGAAGGAGGTGCATCTCATCTGCGTGCTGAAGGGAGGCGTCTTTTTTATGTGCGAGCTTGCCAAGCGAATCACTGTTCCGGTATCGCTGGATTTCATGGCAGTGTCCAGCTATGGCAGCGGGACAAAGTCCGGCGGGGTGGTAAAGATTGTGAAGGATCTTGACGAGCCGATCAAGGGCAAACATGTCATTGTGGTGGAGGACATTGTGGACAGCGGCAGGACGCTGAGCTATCTGCTGGAAATGCTCTGGGCCAGAAACCCGGAGAGCATGAGACTGTGCACGCTGCTGGATAAGCCGGACAGACGGGTGGTGGACGTGAAGGTGGACTACACGGGCTTTAAGATTCCGGATGAATTTGTGGTGGGATATGGACTGGATTATGGTCAGAAATATCGTAATCTGCCCTACATCGGCGTGGTGGAATTTGACTGATCCGCATAGCGGAAAGGCCGGAACGGATATGCGGATTTTGCCGGGCATTTCATGATGCCGCTGCACAGAATTTCGTATAATCTTTTTCAGAAACAGTAACAATACGTTCAGGATGAGATAAATAGGAGGCTTGCGAGTTGAGGCAGAACGGTAGAGGATTCAATTCATATTTTCTTTTCATCATTCTGCTCCTGATGGGGGTAGCCATATTGAGTACCCTGGGAGGGGCGGATGATGATTATACGAAAGAACAGTTTGTGGCAGACATGGAGGCCGGCAGGGTAGTTGAGGTGATTGTCAACCCCAACAGCGAGATGCCCACGGGTTACCTGAGGGTGGAGCTCAGCGGCGGCGTAGATAAAAAGCTCTATGTGACGGATGTGGGAGAGGCTGAGACATTGGCTCGTTCCTACGGCTTTGATCCGTTGGTGAAGGATGTTCCCCGTGAGGGGTGGGTGCTGACTACCCTTGTGCCTATGCTGATTGTGCTGGCAGTGGGGGTGTTCCTGTTTATGATGGTGAACGCCCAGAACGCAGGGGGCAACAACAGCAGAATGATGAATTTCGGACGGAGCCGGGCCAGGCTTTCCCTGGGGGAGAAAAAAATCACCTTTATTCATGTGGCGGGCCTGGAAGAGGAGAAGGAAGAACTGGAAGAAATCGTGGACTTTCTGAAGGAACCGGGAAAGTATACCAAGGTGGGGGCCAGGATTCCCAAGGGAGTGCTGCTTGAGGGACCTCCCGGAACCGGTAAGACATTGCTGGCAAAGGCTGTGGCCGGAGAGGCGGGAGTGCCGTTTTTCAGTATATCCGGTTCCGATTTTGTGGAAATGTTCGTGGGCGTGGGCGCTTCCCGGGTAAGAGACTTATTTGAAGAAGCAAAAAAGAATGCGCCCTGTATTGTCTTTATCGACGAGATCGATGCCGTGGCCAGGCGAAGGGGAACCGGAATGGGCGGCGGTCACGACGAGCGGGAGCAGACGCTGAATCAGCTGTTGGTGGAGATGGACGGTTTCGGCGTCAATGAGGGGATCATAGTCATGGCGGCCACCAACCGTGTAGATATTCTGGATCCTGCTATTCTGCGCCCCGGACGTTTTGACAGGAAGGTGGCTGTGGGCACTCCGGACATTGGCGGCAGGGAAGATATTCTAAAGGTGCATTCCCGGAATAAGCCTCTGGCCGAGGATGTGGATTTAAAACAGGTGGCACAGACCACGGCCGGCTTCACCGGGGCGGATCTGGAGAATCTGCTGAATGAGGCGGCTATCAACGCGGCGAAGCGGGGAAAGGGATATGTGGCCGACGAGGACATCAGGAAGGCCTTTGTAAAGGTGGGCATAGGAACGGAGAAGCGCAGCCGGATTATTTCCGACAAGGAGAAAAGGATTACGGCTTACCATGAGGCGGGACATGCGATTCTGTTTCATGTGCTGCCCGATGTGGGACCTGTCTATACGGTATCCATTATTCCCACGGGAGTGGGAGCCGCCGGGTATACCATGCCTCTGCCGGAGAAGGATGAAATGTTTATGACCAGAGGGCAGATGCTTCAGCAGATTATGGTTTCTCTGGGCGGGCGCATTGCGGAGGAGATTATTTTCAAAGATATCACCACCGGGGCTTCCAGTGACATTAAAAAGGCAACCAAGGTAGCACGCAGGATGGTCACCCGCTTCGGTATGTCGGAAAATATAGGCATTATCTGTTATGACGACGATGACGATGAAGTATTTATCGGCCGCGATCTGGCGCATGCAAAGGGCCACAGCGAATCCATAGCAGGAGAAATCGACAGAGAAGTGAAGTCGATTATCGACGAGTGCTATGCCAAAGCAAAAGAAATCATCCTGGATAAGGAGAATGTGCTCCACGGCTGCGCTCAGCTGCTTCTGGAAAAGGAAAAAATCGGCAGGGAAGAGTTTGAGGCCCTTTTTGCGGTTTGACCTATGCAAAATGGACAAAAACATAAAAAAAACTTTGTCAATTTTGTTACTTTTGGAAATAGGCAAAAAAAGGAAATAATGGTATTATAATACTCGTAACCCCCAATACATTATATAGTTTTTTGCTATACCCCATAAGAAATACCTTCT
>CAJUGL010000003.1:108111-120128 GCA_910586515.1 uncultured Acetatifactor sp. | reverse complement strand
AGGATATTGCAAAGGCATGTCAGGTCACTGTAGAGACCGTAGAACAGTGGCTTGGCCTTGTCAAAGTTTAACAAGATTGTGGCCATTTGCTTTAAAAATTCAAAACCGCCTATAAAATGTGGTTTTGGATTTTTTGACTTTTAACATGATAGATTTTGCGAGATAGTGATTAACCACAAATTATATTACCACTCCATACAACCAGGAGATGCTCTACCATGTCCATATGCACTGCATCCTCTCCGGCGGCCTTACCACGGACGGCAGGATCCGCAGAAGCAAAGGGAAGTTTTTCCTGCCGGTCTATGTCCTGAGGGATAAGTTCAAGGGGAAATATCTTGCATTCCTGGACAGGCTTTATCAGGATGGCTCCCTTTCCATCCCGGACTCCTGCGCGGCTTTCCGGGAACCTTCCGACTGGCTGGCTTTCAGGGACGGCCTTTACCGCAGGGACTGGTGCCCTTTCATCAAGGAAAATGATTTTTATCCAGGATATCCAATCATTAAGAGAGCGTTATATTATTGCAGCCGGATGATCTCTTCCCAGTACGGTTCGGAATTTACGGAAACCCATTATGAGAAGATAAGGAAGGTATATTCCATATAGATATGTGCCAATCCGCCGAAGAAGAGAGAATACAATCACCAGATACTGTGTTCAGGAAGAAAATCTGGTAGGTCAGGTGTTAGAACAGAAAGAAAAGGCGGTGTTTCATAAAATCCATTATGAACACTCATTTGCTGTTGTCAAGAATTTTGAGTAAGTCATCCGGAATAATGGCAGGTATATCCGACGTGGAAAAGTCGTTTGTGTTTCGGGTTACGATGTAGTCGGCGTGAATCTGTTTTGCACATTCATCCTGCAAGCAGTCCTCAAAGTCGGAAAAATCCTCTCTTTGCAAGGACGCTCTCCTGGTCTGCACCTGCTACTTGTAGCAAATCCAATATATCAAGCAAGAGTTTCCTACGGTCTGCTGCGGAATAGCGTTTCCTCAAGATATAAAAAATGTTTGATATGGAATGTAGTGCAATATAGCCTGTGACATTGCCGGAAACGCAGCTTTCCAAAATGGATTTGGATGAATCATAAAACGGGAGGCGTTTTTCCAGTACATCCAATATGATGTTAGTGTCAAATAAAACGAGCATATTTTTCTTCTCTTGCCTCCTCTAATTCTTTTTTGTAATCGAAATCCTCCGGCAATGTTCCCGCAAAAGACATAAGACCTTGAAAACCACGTTGTCTTTCTTCAAGGGTGCTTTTGTGAGAAAATTTTTCAATGACCGCATTTTCAAAAGCATCCGCCTCTTTTTTCACTAATGAGGGGTTTGCGTATTCATGCGCTATCCCTATAAGGGAATCTATACTTTTGTTTGGGGCGGGAATAGTCTCATTACCGTCTGGTTGAGAATCAACAAAACGTATATACATGTATACCGCCTCTAGTTTGTTTTTCGGCATTTCCTGCAATAATCCTATTGCTTTTTCCAAAGTTGACATAGACGTTCCTCCTAGTATAATAATAGTGTAGTCAAGAATGACTACTGGTCCATGGCACAGCTGGTGCTGGCTGTCTGGAAAAAGGACATCACCAGGTGCCCTGTCTGCGGCTTTGCCGGAAGGACATATGCTTCCGGATAAATTTTTTCTCTTTTTATACGGTACCCCTGCAGGTCTCCCGGAACGGAAGGCCTGGTCAGCCCCCATTTCCGGCAAGTGGAGAAAAGCAATCCCCATACCCGCACCTTCAGGCCAAGCGGCCCGGTACAATCGGAAAGCATCAGATATAGGGCAGTTTATCTTTTGTACAAGTTATTCTTTTCTGTTGCCCTAAATCAGATGCTTTCCTTAGATATTATACAAAAAAACGCCTGTCTTTACAATAAAATTCACATTAAATTTCGAGAATATGGAAGAAAAATACAGAGACGCTGGGTATTCAGAGAGGAATGCGGATGCGCGTGTGTGTCAGGATATTGTGCTCAAGGCAATTGCTCGAAGTAATCTGGGAAGAAATGTAACCATAAAAGATGGTGTCGTGATGCGGAGCATTACTTGGCCCCGATTCAACCGGCACCCGTAATAGTTCATTATAATGTTATTAAAGAGTTGCTGTTCACAGGAACTTCCGCGAAGTCAATAATTGCAAGATGTTCACGGACACATTTCTATGCAATTTTGCGGGGTCTTTGATTTAACGAAAATGATTTTTTGGGGAGTTTGGGGTAGACGGGGACCGGAAAAATGATATAATAGACAGGAGAGTGTGGGGAGGCGGTCAGCACTTTTGGCGATATTGGTGCCGCTGAACCTGAAAGAGACTTTGTGTAAAATCGAGGAAGATTATGAAAATAGCATTAATAGGATACGGATATTGGGGACCCAATATCGCCAGAAATCTGAATAAGACAAAAAAAGCAGAACTGTACGGAATCTGCGATATGGACGAAAACAACCTGGAGAAGGCGCGTAAACTGTACGGGGACAATGTACGGTATGTAAAGGATTACCGGGAGCTGGCCGATGAGGCGGATGCCTTCTGCATTGCGCTGCGCCAGGATGTCAGTTTTCCTATTGCGGTTGATTTATTGTCGAGGAAAAAGCATCTGTTTATGGAGAAACCCCTGGCTACCTCTGTGGCTAAGGCCGGGGAGCTGGGGGAGCTGGCCCGGAAGAACGGCGTAGTTCTGCATGTAGACCATATTATGATATATCATCCTATCGTCCGGTATATCAGGAGGATGATCGATTCAGGGGAGCTGGGAGAGCTTCTTTATTTTGATGTGTCCAGAATGAATCTGGGACCGCATATTAAAAACGATATCAATGCCATGTGGGATTTGGCGGTTCATGACCTGGCTGTTCTGGACTATCTGTGCGGCGGTAAGGAGGCAAAGCGGGTGACAGCCGCAGGGCTGGCCCATTATGGGAGAAGCGAGGAGCTGACTTATTTGACGGTAGAATATGATAATATATGCGCGTCAGTGCGTTCGAGCTGGATATCGCCCATTAAGGAACGGAGGATGATTATTGCAGGGACGAAGAAAATGGTGGTCTTTGATGATATGCGGACGGATGAAAAGCTGACCATATGCAACAAGGGGGTGGATCTTTCCACTGATTTTGAGGAATATGGAAGATATGAAGCGCGTATCAGGCTGGGAGATATTATGATGCCTCATATAGAGACGGAGGATATCCTGCTGAACAGCATAGAGCACTTTGCCGACTGCATCAGAGAGGGACGGGAAAGTCTTACCGATTACAGGCAGGCGTGCAGAGTGATATCCATATTGGAGCAGGCTGACAGGAGCATGAAGGGAAGGGTTGATAAAGCATGAATAAGATACCGGTGACAATACCGTATTTTGACAGCAGGGAAGCGGAGAGGATCAATCAGGTTATACAGTCGGGATGGGTTGCCCAGGGACCTGTTGTAGCGGAATTTGAAAAGGCGGTTGCCGCTCATGAGAAGGTAGGCTATGGTGTGGCCACGACTTCCTGTACCACGGCGCTGCATCTGGCTATGGCCGCGGAGGGCGTGGGAGAAGGGATGGAGGTTATCGTTCCGGCGTTTACCTTTGTGGCTACGGCCAACGCGGTTGTTCAGACAGGGGCGGTACCGGTTCTGGCCGATATCCGCCGGGAGACTTACAATATTGACGCGGATAAGGTCAGGAGCATTATCAACGAAGGCTATGTGAAACAGGGGAACAGTCTTGTGAATAAAGAGACCGGAAACATACTCTGGGGAATTGTGCCGGTACACCAATTCGGTCTTTGCTGTGATATCACGGAGATCAATGAAATCGCGCGGGAGCATAAATTGAAAATTATAGAGGATGCCGCGTGTGCTTTGGGCGCAAAAGTGGGACAAACCTGTCAGGGAGGATTCGGAAATACTTCCTGTATCAGCTTTCATCCCCGGAAATCCATTACTACCGGGGAGGGCGGAATGGTGCTCACCGATGACGGGGAGCTGGCAGCGAGAATGAGGGAACTGCGCACGCACGGAGGCACGGTATCCGCAGAAGCCCGGGAAAAGGGCAGGGGATTCCTGCTGCCGGAGTTCAGGGAGGCCGGGTATAATTACAGGATGACGGATATACAGGGGGCGATGGGAATGGCCCAGATGGAAAAGCTGGATTTTATTATCGGGGAAAAGCGGCGGCGGGCAGATCGGTATAATCAATTGATCGGAGAGAAGCTGCCGGAGCTGATTGTTCCCCATGTTCCGGAAGGATATTATCATACTTATCAGTCCTATGTCTGTATGCTGGATTGCCGAAAGTTGGGTATAGACAGCGTGGAAGATGGGGGGAGATACCGCAACCGACTGTTGGAGCGGCTGGAGGACGCGGGAATTGCAACCCGTCAGGGTACTCATGCGGTGCATATGCTGGGATATTACAGGGACAGATTTAAGTATCTTCCGGAGGATTATCCGAACGCTTATGCCTGTGACCGGTTGTCAATTACCTTGCCGCTGTATGTACAGATGGAGGAGGAAGACCAGGTACGCGTTGTGGGGACGATACGTGAGATAATGGATCAAATGTAAGGAAGGCAGGTTCTGTTATGGCAGATATAAAGGGTAAAAGCATTCTGGTGACCGGAGGAGCAGGCTTTATCGGAAGCCATTTATGTGATGCGTTATTGGCGGGAGGCGCTGCAAGGGTAGTCTGTGTAGACAATTTTTTCCTTGGAAAAAGGGAGAATCTGGAAGAAGCGTTTAAATATGACAATTTTGTATTCTATAGGGATGATGCCAGGAATTTCGGCGTTCTGCAGGCGGTTATGGAAAAGGAAAAGGTCGAAGTAGTCTATAATATGGCTACAATCGCGCTGAATTATTCTTTTTTTAATCCGTTTGACGCATATATGGTCAATGTGGAAATTGCAAATACTTTGTTGGAGCTGTTAAAGATCGGGGCGTACAAGACGCTGATTCATACATCGTCATCGGAAGCATACGGAACGGCCAGGTATTCGCCCATGGACGAGAAGCATCCCATTGACCCCACCACCCCCTATGCGGCGGGTAAGGCTGCCGCGGATTTGATGGTGCACAGTTTTTATAAGGTACTGGGGCTGGATATTTCCATTGTGAGACCGTTTAATAATTATGGTCCCCGGCAGAATGCAGAGGGGGTTCTGGCAGCGATTATTCCGGCTACGGCCAGACGTATTCAGGAGGGCGGCAGGCCTGTAGTGGAGGGAGACGGGGAACAGACCAGAGATTTCATCTATGTGGCGGATACGGTCAGGGCTTTGATTCTGGCCTACGAGAGAGAGGAATCCAGAGGACAAATCATTAATCTTGGTTCAGGGAAAGACATCTCCATCAACAGCCTGCTTCAGGGGATTTGCGATTACATGGGATACGACGGGGAATGGGACCATCGTCCGGCGAGGACCAGTGACGTGAGAAATTTATGTGCGGATTCCGGTCTTGCCAAGAGACTTTTGGGATTTGAGCCGGAGATTGATTTTCGGGAGGGCATAGTACGCACTTTGGATTGGTACTCAGAGCTGCAGAGAGGAAGGGAACATTTTGGAGAATCGGAAGTTTGCAGAGGAATTTGAGGGATACATGCAGGATAGGCGGGAGGAGATGAGACGGAAATATAATCGTGTTCTTCCTGCCGGAGAACTGGTTTTTAATCGTTTTGACAAGGCGCGATACTTAAACTGCGGTGAAAATTCTTCCGTCTATGATACCAGCGTGGTGATGGGGGATGTAGAGATCGGGAGTCATGTGTGGGTAGGCCCGTATACGCTGTTGGAGGGCAGCAATGCAAAGCTGTCCATAGGTGATTTTGTGGCAATCAGCGCCGGTGTGACAATATATACCCACGACTCTACAAAATATATTCTTTCAGGCGGAGCGGTTCCCTTTGACAGAGGGCCGGTTACCATAAAAAACAATACCAGCATAGGCACGATGAGCATGATTGGCTGCAATGTGTCAATAGGGCACCATTGTGTGATCGGAGCGCACAGTTTTGTGAACAGGGATATTCCGGATTTCAGTATAGCGGCAGGCATCCCGGCTCGGATTATCGGCAAGGTAGTTCTGGATGAGGAAGGAGTGCGCTTTGAATATTTCGGAAAAGGACAGTGATATTCGGCCGCTGCCGGGAATGTCGGTAGTGGTGCCTTTTTTAAATGAAGCGGAAGGAATAGAACAATACTGCCTGGCTTTGGACGAATATGCGGCGAGTGTGGACTTTCCTATTGAGCTTGTGTTTGTGGATGACGGTTCCACGGACAACACAGGGGAGATAATAAGCGCAAGTTCATTTCGGCATATTCAGGGGGCAAAACTGATTACCCTGTCCAAAAATTTCGGATCTCATTCCGCCATACGGGCGGGGATCATGCATGCGGCCTATGACATATGCACCTGGATGGGCAGCGATCTGCAGGAGCCTGTGGAATTTCTCGGACTGTCTTACGAAGAGATAAGAAAGGGATACAATGCCGTATATATCGAGAAGCGAAGCATACGCATCTCTCAGGTGAACAGAGGCTTTTCGAGGATATATTCGGCGTTGATGAGAAAATACGCCATCAGCAATTATTCCCCGGGCGGAATAAGCAATATTGTGTTTGACAGGGGAATCAAACAGTTCCTGAACGAGAATGTGGAGTCGAATTCTTCCATTGCCCTGCAGATCATGGATGCAGGCTATAAGAATATCACAATTTCGCTGGATTTTAAGGAACGGGCTGCAGGGGTTTCCAAATGGACGCTTTCCAAAAAAATCAAGCTTTTTATCGATTCGTTTGTGGCATTTTCCTTTGCGCCCATAAGGCTGGTCAGCCTGGTAGGAGTAGTCATGTTTCTTGTCGGTCTTGTGCTGGGAATTGTGTCGGTGGTGAATAAATTAGCCAATCCGGCAGTACCTGTGGGCTATTCCACTCTGGCCTGTATCATGGCTCTTGGATTTGGAATGACGAATATTTCGCTGGGGATTATAGCGGAATATCTTTGGCGGGCTTATGATGCGGCGAGAAGGAGGCCGACGTTTATCGTTTCGGATATTATTGATATTCTGCATGGAGAGACGTCGTGATGGAAGGGAAGAAGATAAGAGATTATTGTCTTTTGTACTTGGCTTTTTTTATCTACTCGGCCTCATCTGTATGTGCTAAAATTGCCGCCGGACAAGATGTATTTGTTCGAATAATCGTTTTTATTGGATTGGAAGTCGTTTGCCTCGGGATGTATGCGCTGATCTGGCAGCAGGTGCTGAAAAGGTTTTCTCTGGTAACGGCCATGGCCAGTAAGGGAGTGGTGGTGATTTTCAATTTGATTTGGTCGGTTTTGCTGTTTTCAGAGTCGGTGACAGTCTGGAATCTTGTTGGGGCTGCTGTTATCATAGGGGGAATATGGGTGGTATCGTCAGATGGTTAAATATTATTTAATCGCGGTTTTTTCGGGAATATTATCTTCTTTTTCGCAGATATTGCTGAAAAAAAGTGCGCAGGATCAGAAGGCTGTGCTGTGGAAGGAATATCTGAATCCGTTTGTGGCAGGCGGTTATGTGATGATGATAGCCTGCATGTTGCTGACCGTGGTCGCCTACAGGGGTATACCGTTTAAATACGGAGCTGTGCTGGAAGCTCTGGTGTATCTCTATATTATGGTTTTGAGCAGAGTATTTTTAAAGGAAAAGCTTACCGGAAAGAAGATATTGGGCAATGTGATGATTGTGGCAGGCGTTATAATATTCAGCCTGGGAAAGTAGAGGGATATGGAAGTAAAAATACTGGATCTGACAAGGCAATATGAGACAATTCGGGAAGATGTGGAACGGGCCGTCTGCGAACAGATGGCAGGCGGGATGTATATCGGCGGCCAGGCGGTGGCAGACTTTGAACAAAGGTTTGCGGAATATATCGGGGTAAAGCATGCTGTTTCAGTCAACAGCGGAACGGACGCACTGGTCATTGCGCTTAGAGCGCTGGGGATAAGGGCGGGAGATGAGGTCATCACCACCCCCTTTACCTTTTTTGCCACAGCGGAAGCCATTGCCATGGTGGGAGCGGTTCCTGTGTTTGTTGATGTGGAGGAGGATACTTATAATATTGATCCGCT
Organism: uncultured Acetatifactor sp.; assembly: GCA_910586515.1. Classification (GTDB taxonomy): domain Bacteria; phylum Bacillota; class Clostridia; order Lachnospirales; family Lachnospiraceae; genus Acetatifactor. The sequence goes on along the minus strand of CAJUGL010000003.1, from coordinate 112,023 downwards.
TAAAATAGAAGAACGGATTACCGGGAAGACCAGGGCAATTCTGCCGGTACACATTTTCGGACAGCCTGCGGATATGGACAAAATCATGGAAATCGCGAGACAGAACAATCTGTCTGTGATTGAGGATGCCTGTCAGGCAGCAGGTGCGGCCATATCCGGTGTAAAGGCAGGAGCCATGGGAAATGTGGGATGCTTCTCCTTCTTTCCCACCAAGAACCTGGGGGCCTTCGGGGATGGGGGCATGATTACCACTAATGATGATTCCGTTGCCACTATATGCAGAGCGTTAAAGGAGCATGGCATGGCTCAGAACGGGGCAAAGGCCAGGTATCTTCTTGATGGTGTGGAAGATGAGCTGGAGGGAACCGTATCCCCAGACGGATTGTACAATCCCTACAAGTATTACAATTATCTGATAGGGTATAATTCCCGTCTGGATGCGCTGCAGGCCAGAGTCTTGGGAATAAAGCTGAAATATTTGGACAGGTTTAACAGGAGGAGAGGGGAGATTGCGGCGTTCTATGAAAAGGAACTGGGACATTGCCAGGGGATTGTGACACCTAAGGTGAGAGACGGAGGAGTGTCTCCGGTATGGCATCAATATGCCTTGAAATGCGGTGAGAAAGATGCTCTGGGAAATTATTTGGCAGCCCAGAGAATTGGCAGCGCGGCTTTTTATCCTGTGCCGCTTCATTTGCAGAAGGCTTTTGGATATCTTGGTTATCGGAAAGGGGATTTGCCTGCGGCGGAGAGGCTTGCGGGGCAGACGGTTTGTCTTCCCATATATCCTGAGCTTAAGCAGGAGGAATTGGAATACGTGGTTTCTCATGTCAGGAAGTTTGCAAAGAGTCAAGAGAGGTGAAACATGTCTGTTTTTATTCATGCAACGGCTGAAGTAGCGGAGGGCGCGAAAGTCGGGGACAGAACCAAGATCTGGAATAACGCGCAGGTCAGGGAAGGCAGCGTCATTGGTGAGGATTGTGTTATCAGCAAAAATGTGTATATTGATACAGGCGTGATTTTGGGAAGCCGGGTGAAGGTGCAGAACAATGTGAATGTATACCATGGGGTAGTGGTGGAGGATGATGTATTTCTGGGACCTTCCATGACCTTTACCAATGATCTGTATCCCAGGGCTTTCAGGGAGGATTGGAAGATCAGGGGCACATTGGTGAAAAGGGGCGCGTCCATCGGGGCTAACGCCACTATCGTATGTGGGAATACGATCGGAGAATATGCCATGGTAGGTTCGGGGAGTGTGGTGACTAAGGATGTTCCGGCCCATGCGCTGGTGGCGGGAAATCCGGCAAAGAAGATGGGCTGGGTCTGCAGATGCGGAGAAAAATTGGATGACAATAAAAGATGTCCTGTCTGCGGGAGCGTATTTGCGGAATTGTCTTATGATGTGCGGAGGGACGGCCATGAGGAAGATTAGGGCGCTGATCAGGGAAAATACATCTGTTCTTTGGCCGGTATTGCTGCTGGGTACGCTTGTGTTGATTCCTCTGTATAAACAGGGAATAATGTGCAATGATGAATTGATTGCCCGATTCTGGGGAATGCAGGGGCCGGCGGCGTTTTATTCGCATTTTTTTCGGATTTATCTGGAGGTTGGGAGGGCCCTTGCTGCGCCGGTGGCCTCGCTGACAATGTATCTGGGGTTTGTGGGCGATGGCTATTGGGGGTTTCGGCTGATTCAGATTGGGACGATCCTGCTGGATGCCGGTTTATTTGCCGTGTTTCTGTATAAATTATTTTACAGCAAGGGTTTTTCCCTGATCTGCGGAATGTCCGTGGTGGCGTTTCTGCCGATTACCTTTGAGCACACTGCGCCCAATGCCTTTAATGCGCTGCTGAATATACCTTTTTCCTTTTTGCTGATATCGCTTATCTTGTTTACGGATTACCTGAAAGTCGGGAAAAAGAAGATATTGGCGCTGTCCATGTTTTTGCTGTTTATGAATTTAACCTGTTATGAATCCTTCCTGATGTTTATTCCTCTCTACTGGTGTGTGATTATCGGAAAGTACGGAATCCGGAATATAAGTCAGTTAGTCAGAAAGGGCGTATGGCCTGCGGCAACGGCGGCGGTGTACCTGGTACTCTATGTGCTTTTTCGCTATTTGGTTCCCACGGAATATCCGGGGATACAAATAGGAGGATTTTCATTGAAAAATGCGCTGGCAGTGGTATGGCAGCTGGTAAAAGCCAGTTTTCCGGGGTATTATCTGTTTCGTTCGGAGTACCGGCAGCAGGCGCAGGCGTATAATCATTTACAGATAGAGCATTATATTCGCATTCTGCTGGTGTGCCTGCTGTTTGGAGCGATTGTGTTTATGCTGCTCCGGCGTGCGTCGGAAGAAAAGGAGAGGAGGGGGACTTTTTTTGGGTGCCTGGGGGCAGGTATGCTTTGTGTTGTTCTGCCCACATTTCCTCTCGCGGCGGCAAAAATGTATCAGGAGAGTGTGGGAAGCTGGTGGATGTCGGTTCCTACAACGTTTTTCTGCTATTTTGGCGCCACCTTTGTTTGTTGGTTTTGTATTTGGCGTTTGGCCGTGCGCATCAAAGGGAGGGGATTCATCGTTCTTGTATCGATGAGCGCAGCAGCGTACTTACTTCCGGTTCAGGCCATGAATGATATTTTTGCTCAGCGGCAGAAAGAAGTCTTTCAGCGATTGACCACAATGGAAAGTTTGTTTTCCACAAAATTGGCGGATTCTTTATCGGGAGGAAATTTTTTCAGCACGGATTTCTTTAAAAACATAAATGTGCTGGCTGTACACAATTCTTACTGGGATGATTTTGCCCGCATGAAGGGATTGGATATTCGGATATCGAATCAATGGGCATCTGCGGAAGATGCCAGAATATATTATGATGACGAGCAGTTTGTGATCTGGGCAGGCGACGCGGTATGCATCCTTACTGAAGAGCCCGCAGAGGGGTACGGCGCGTGCCGGTATGTTGGGGACGAGTTTAAGCTGGTTAAATACCAGGATCCGGTGCCGGACAATGGGTTCTGCGAATATTATTATACTTTGTCGGAGAGCGGAGAGCTGGTTCCTGACAGCAGAGAGGAATTTTTACGCAGATTAGCTGAAAAACAAAATGCTGTGGGAAGTGAACTGGAAAATTGCTCCAAAATAAAGGGATATTATGAGGACGGCTGGGTGGAACGGAGCAGTGAATTTCTGATAAGGACAGGAGAGGCCGGAAAACTGGAGCTGGAGGTCTACTGTCCGCAGACAGGGGACGACGTGAGAATGGTTTCCGTCTACGTGGACGGAGAGCTGTATGATGAGGTGGAGATTGCGGAAGAAATGCAGAATATTTTCATTGAGGCCAGACCGAATCATGTAGTCAGGCTGGGACTGGAGGCGGACTTCGGACAGGAGAGCGGCGGAGAGGATGAGAGAGAGCTTTCCATGATTATCGTAGATATGCGGGGAAACTAGAGTTACTGATTACCCCGTGTAACAGTAACTTCTTAAGAAAAGGATTTTCGGTTGACTATACAGGCGGATTCCTGTATAATAAGCATGTATGGTGGGGGTAGTAGAAAGGCGGAGGAGTATGAAAAGAAAATTATTAAAGACGTGGGGTATTTTGTTGACTGCCGGTATGTTGATGGGCAGTAATGGTTCAGTCGTTGCCAACGCCGCCGAAGCAGTAGACGGTCAGGTAGAATCCAATACATATTATTCCGAACAGGAGACAGCAGAAGCGGAAACCGAGGCTTCCGAGAGTCAGGAGACAGGAACGGACAGCGACGCATCGAAGGGTGCGGAGAGCGGAACGGATTCCGCCGCCTCAGAAGAGGATAATGAAGGTTCTTTGGAGAGTGAAGAAAGCAAATCTAAAGAATCCGAGGAGGAAAGCAGCGAATCTCAGGAGACGGAGTCCAGCGATACA
>CAJUGL010000003.1:61928-108011 GCA_910586515.1 uncultured Acetatifactor sp. | reverse complement strand
GAAGAGGAAAGCACAGATTCGGAAGAGAGCGGGGAAAGCGAATCCGAAGAATCCGGGGAGGAAAGCAGCGAATCTCAGGAGACAGAGTCCAGCGATACAGAAGAGGAAAGCACAGATTCGGAAGAGAGCGGGGAAAGCGAATCCGAAGAATCCGAGGAGGAAAGCAGCGAATCAGAGGAATCAAATTCCAGCGAGACAGAAGAGGAGAGCAAATCCGAAGAATCAGAGGAAGAGGGCAGCGAATCTCAGGGAACCGATTCCAGTGAGTCCGGAGAGGATGATAAGGTTCAGGGAGGAAGCAGCACCGGGCCGGAAGCCACAGGTAAGCCTGCGGAAGGAAGCGAAGGTCAGAAACCGGGAACAGTGCCTGGTGAAACGGCGGAGCCGGATTCTGAGGAGGCGTTTAATGGCTGGAAGGAAGAGGACGGTAAATATTACTGGTATGAAGACGGCGTAAAGCAGGGATTGGAAGAGGGCGGCAAGGAAGTCTATGACCCGGAAACCGAAAACTGGTACTGGCTGGATAATGCCGACAACGGGGCCAGAGCCGCAGGGAGAGAAGTCTACCTGGAGACGGACGGAGGCAAATGGGTTCGCTACGACGAAGAAGGCCGCAGAGTCAAGGGGGAGTATATCCTTGACGGGCAGGCATATTACTATGAGCCTGTGACAGGTGCACAGGTAAAGGGACCCATGGTGCTTTCGGATGGCAGAAAGGTGTTTTATGACCTGGAGACAGGTCAGATGATCAAGGGTGAGCAGGAGATCAACGGGGCAGTCTGGCTTTTTGATGAGACAGACGGACACCTGATTGAGGAGATAGAGTCAAAGTTCTGGCTGACAATCGACGAGCATTCCTATTGGTATGTGGATTGGGTGCGCCAGGGATGGAAGCCGGAAGAACCGGAATATCTCGGTGAAGAACTGTATGATGAAGCCGCGGCGGAGTGGGTTTGGCTGGATGGTACGGAACAGGGGCGTCTGGCTGTAAATAAACTGGTTTATCTTGAGAACGGTCAGGCTGATGCAGCGGGAAATTTGGGCAAATGGGTGTTTTATGATGAAAACGGACATATGTTCAAAGGATGGACCGAGGACGGACTGTATTATTACGATCCGGTTTACGGCACCATGGCCAGAGGCACTGTGGTCATTGCCAATAAGGAATACGAATTTGACAGTGAGACAGGTGTAAAACTCTCAGAAAAGGTGATCAGCGGTTTTGAGGCATTTGGGATTGAGAGCAACGTAGAGGCTGGGACGGAGTATGAGTATACCACAAACTGTTATGATGTAGGTGGGCTCAGGACAGTCGGCAAGGCGGTTTTTGACTATAATACCTTTGAATCCGATGAAACACATGCTGCCCGGGAGGGATATGAATGGAAGCAAGTGAAGGTTTCCATGAAATTCGACAGCAAGAGCGCGCTTTACTTTGGGTATCGGTATGCTGTTTTGTATGGTTTGGATTATTACGCCTTTAATAATGCTTCCGTTGAGACGGCGGAAGACGATTCCATAGAGCGGGGAAATGTCATTCATTTCGAAGGAAAAGAATATGATATTTCAACACATTATGAGGTGTTGGAAGAGGGATGGAGAGAGGACGGTTCCGGTTATGTCACACTTCTCTATGAGTGCCAGGTTCCGGTTGGGTATGACGGAATGACGTTTGCGCTCTACAATGCTTCCAATGTAGGGAAGGGAGATTTGGCTTTAGACAGGCTGGACGAGAACAGTTTGATTTTCCGCATGCAGTAAATGTTTTAGATCGTGAGTATGAATCAACACATTCAGGGCATAGTGAAGGACTTTTTACACTAAAATCCCTGAGTGTGTTTTTTATTCTTTATTTACTTAAATTTTTATAAACTCTGCCGCACTCCCATCCCCCAATTACCGCATATGCCCTGTAAGAGGCGGCATTTAATCGCTGAATTAACCTAAAGTAAGCGGTATGGCAATATATTAAGTAATAATCAATTGACAGCCGTCGAAAAAGGAAATAAAATAGCATTATAAACGGCATTTACCGGAGGATGCAGCCGGGGCCGGAGGGAAGGGAGGTGAAGGAGATGGCGAAATCGTTGCTCATGTTATTCGATGCCAGAAAGTCAAAACTGCGCGCTCAAATTGCCCAGAAGGATGAAGAGATTGCCAAGCTGAAGGCCGATCTTACCAGACGGAATGCCAGCAATGATGAACTGAGCCGTGAAAACAGGCGTCTGTCTATAGAAAATGCTGAGCTGAAGGCTGCGAAAGCCTGTCTGGAAGAATTGTTGAGCAACCGAGGAATTACCCCTGAATTGAAGAGAACGTAAAGCACATGCTCCCTGGCGGGCGGACAGTAACGAAAGGCAGTTATGTCGATATATGTCGATATTTGTCGATGTGTTTTTCTTTACATAGAGTCAGATTTGTTTTACAATAAGCACATAAAAGGGGAATCGGAAATGGCGGAACCGGCTTAAGTCGGTTCCGCCGTTTCTATTTTTTTGACATTTTTTCTCTGCCTCCTTTTTCTGCTAAAATTTGCCTTTTCGGGAATAATATGATATGCTATAGCAAAGAATCAAGCAGGTGTGGGACACCGTGCGGAAAAGAGGAAGAATGTTAAACGATAAATCTATCTTGATAACGGGTGGAACAGGCTCTTTCGGCAAGGCTTTTACCCGTTATGTATTGGAGAATTACAATCCAAGAAAAATTATTATTTATTCCCGGGATGAGTTTAAACAGTTTATTATGCGGAATGAATTTCAGGAGCATGATGCGAAGCTGCGCTTTTTTATCGGCGATGTGCGGGACAGGGAAAGGCTTGCCAGGGCTTTTGAGGGAGTGGACTACTGCATTCACGCGGCGGCATTGAAGCAGGTGCCGGCCTGTGAGTACAATCCGGCGGAGGCCGTAAAAACCAATATCAACGGAGCCCAGAATGTGATAGACGCAGCGTTGGATGCGGGAGTGAAGAAGGTGGTGGCTCTGTCCACGGATAAGGCGGTGAATCCGGTGAATCTCTACGGAGGAACGAAGCTTGTGTCGGACAAGCTTTTTATCGCGGCCAATGCCTATGCCGGTTCCAAGGATACCTGCTTTTCCATTGTGCGTTACGGCAATGTGGCGGGAAGCAGGGGATCGGTGATACCTTTCTTTCATGACATTATCAAAAATGGAGGCGATGAGCTTCCGATTACGGATTACCGCATGACTCGGTTCTGGATCAGTCTGCGGCAGGGGGTAGAGCTGGTGGTGAAGGCTCTGGAGGAGGCAAAGGGAGGGGAGACCTTTATCTCCAAGATTCCTTCTTTCAAGATCACAGACCTGGCCCAGGCCATGCTGCCGGGCTGCAGGATGACAGAGGTGGGGATTCGGGTGGGAGAGAAGCTGCACGAAATCATGGTGCCGGTGGAGGATTCTCTCAATACCTACGAATATGACAATCATTATGTGATTTATCCCCAGATGGTATGGAGTGAGAGCCGCAGGGCGGTTCCCACAGGCAGACAGGTGCAGGAGGGATTCTCCTACAGTTCCGGAAACAATGACCAGTGGCTGGGCGTGGAGGAAATCAGGGAGCTGCTGAAAACCGTGGAATTTGAGTAGAACGGTAAACGGATAAACGTTAAAGAAGGAAAAGTATAGATGAAAAAAGCATTGATTACAGGAATTACAGGGCAGGACGGTTCTTATCTGGCGGAGTTTCTGCTGGAGAAGGGCTACGAGGTACACGGGATTACCAGGCGGGCGTCCCTGTCAAACACGGCCCGGATAGATCATTTGTTGTCTCAGCATGCGCTGAAGCTGCATGATGGGGATTTGTCGGATTCCTCTTCTTTATCCAATGTCATCGGCATGGTGCAGCCGGACGAAATCTATAACCTGGCGGCCCAGTCTCATGTCCAGGTTTCTTTTGATGTGCCGGAATACACCGGGGATGTGGATGCCATCGGCGTGCTGCGGATTTTGGAGGCTGTCAGGATACTTGGGCTGGCAGGGAAGACCAGAATATACCAGGCTTCCACTTCCGAGCTGTACGGTAAGGTGGAAGAGATTCCCCAGAGGGAGACCACTCCGTTCCATCCCTACAGCCCATATGCGGTGGCGAAGCAGTATGGGTTTTGGATTGTCAGGGAATACAGGGAGGCATATGGCATATTTGCGGTAAACGGAATTCTTTTTAACCATGAATCGGAGAGACGGGGGGAGAATTTTGTCACCCGCAAAATTACCCTGGCGGCAGGGCGTATTGCGGAGGGGCTGCAGGATTGTCTGGAGCTGGGCAATCTGGACTCAAGACGGGACTGGGGGTATGCCAGAGATTATGTGGAATGCATGTGGCTGATGCTGCAGCATGACAGGCCGGAGGACTTTGTCATTGCCACGGGTATACAGCACACGGTAAGGGACTTTGCGGAGAGAGCTTTTGCGGTCAACGGGATTCATCTGCGCTGGGAGGGCGCGGGTGAGGAGGAGAAAGGATATGACCAGGCCACGGGAAAGCTGCTGGTAAAGGTGAATCCGGCCTGGATACGTCCTACGGATGTGGACAATCTGCTGGGAGATCCATCCAAGGCCAGGACTCTGCTGGGATGGAATCCGCAGAAGACCTCTTATGAGGAGCTGGTGCGGATTATGGCGGAGCATGACCGGACATTGGCAAAGAAAGAGGCCCGGGTGAAGCGGGCTCTGGAGAGGGCGTGAGGAGACAGGATGAAGTACGATTACCTGATTGTGGGGGCCGGCCTGTTTGGGGCGGTTTTTGCCCACGAAGCAAAAAAAAAGGGGCGGAAGTGCCTGGTGGTGGAAAAGCGGCAGCATATAGGCGGAAATATATACTGTGAAGATATCCACGGTATACAGGTGCATAAATACGGAGCGCATATATTCCATACATCGAATCGGGAAGTATGGGATTACGTGAATCAATTTGCTGAATTTAACCACTATATTAATTCTCCCGTGGCGCGCTATAAGGAGGAACTCTACAACCTTCCCTTCAATATGAATACGTTCAGCAGAATGTGGGGCATATTCACTCCCCAGGAGGCAAAGGACATCATTGCAGGCCAGATCGCGGATCTGAATATCACGGAGCCGAAAAATCTGGAAGAGCAGGCGCTGTCTCTTGTGGGCCGGGATGTCTACGAGAAGCTGATCAAGGGGTATACGGAGAAGCAGTGGGGACGGGACTGCAGGGATTTGCCGGCCTTCATTATCAAGCGTCTGCCTCTGCGCTTTACCTATGACAATAATTATTTTAACGACAGATATCAGGGCATTCCTGTGGAAGGCTATACCAGGTTGGCGGAGGCTCTGCTGGAAGGCACAACGGTGCGTCTGGGCACGGATTACCTGCAGCACAGACAGGAGCTGGACGAACTGGCGGAGAAGGTGATTTACACCGGCATGATCGATGGGTTTTATGATTATTCCCTGGGAGTCCTGGAGTATCGCAGCGTCCGTTTTGAGACGGAGGAGCTGGAGACGGAGAATTATCAGGGGAATGCGGTGGTGAATTACACGGAGCGGGAGGTTCCCTACACCAGGATTATAGAGCATAAGCATTTCGCCTTTGGGAAACAGCCGACTACCGTGATCTCCCGAGAGTATTCCAGCGAGTGGAAGAAGGGGGACGAACCCTATTATCCGGTCAACGACGAGAGAAATAATGCGCTTTACCGCAGGTACAGGGAAATGGCCGATAGGGAGAAGCGGGTTATCTTCGGCGGACGGCTGGGCAGTTATCAGTATTATGATATGGACAAGGTCATCGCGGCGGCCCTGGAGCTGTGCGCGGCGGAGCTTTAGAACCGATTAGAAAGAAACGAGGAACCGATAAATGAATGTCATCCTGTTATCCGGCGGAAGCGGCCAGCGTCTCTGGCCTCTGTCCAATGATATTCGCTCCAAACAGTTTATCAAAATGCTCACCAACGAAAAGGGAGAGGTTGAGTCCATGCTTACCCGGGTGTACCGTCAGATTACGGCTGTGGACGGCGGCGCGGGAATTACCATCGCCACGGGAAAGAAACAGGTGAGCGTCATCAAGAACCAGCTGGGAGACCGGGTGAAAGTGTGCGTGGAACCCATGCGCAGGGACACTTTTCCGGCCATCTGCCTGGCTGCGGCGCATCTGCGGGATGTACAGGGGGCGGAGGAGGACAGCGCCGTGGTGGTGTGCCCGGTGGACCCTTATGTGGAGGATTCCTATTTTGAGGCGCTGCAGGAGCTGGCGGGTCTTGCGGAGACCGGCGGGGCAAATCTTTACCTGCTGGGCATGGAACCTACCTACCCCAGCGAGAAATACGGCTATGTGATTCCGGAGTCTTCACAGAGGTTAAGCAGGGTCAAAACCTTTAAGGAGAAGCCGGATTCTGCCGCGGCGGAGAACTATATAGCTCAGGGGGCGCTCTGGAACGGCGGAGTATTTGCCTTCCGTCTTGGTTTTCTGCTGGACAGGGCCAGGGAGCTGATCGGTTTCACGGATTATCACGATCTGTACCGGCGTTATGGGGAGCTGGAAAAGATCAGCTTTGACTACGCGGTGGCAGAGCGTGAGCGGGAGATCTGTGTGCTGCGCTACGGCGGCGGCTGGAAGGATCTGGGGACCTGGAATACCTTTTCCGAAGCCATGAACGGCAATACCCTGGGGCGGGCCGTTCTGGGCGGGAATTGTGAGGATACCCATGTGGTCAATGAATTGAACATTCCCATCCTCTGCATGGGCTGCCGCCACATGGTTATCGCGGCCAGCGGAGACGGCATTCTGGTCTCGGACAAGGAACAGAGCAGCCATATCAAACCCTATGTGGAGCAGATGGAGCAGCAGGTTATGTACGCGGAAAAGTCCTGGGGAAGCTTCACCGTACTGGATGTGCAGGAGGACAGCATGACCATAAAGGTGGCTCTGCTTCCCGGCCATGGGCTGCATTACCACAGTCATGAGCACAGGGATGAAGTCTGGACGGTGATGAGCGGCCGGGGCCGGGCGGTTATTGACGGACAGGAACGCAGGGTAAAACCGGGCGATGTGATTTCCATGCCCGCAGGCTGCAGGCACACCATATTTGCGGAGAGCGAACTGAAGCTGATCGAAGTGCAGCTGGGGGAGGACATAACGGTGGAGGACAAGCGGAAGCACAGACTGTAGAGCGGACGGCCCTGCGATGTAGCCGCCAGAGGGCCTGGAACCCTGCCGGACGGCCATGGGGGGAACAGATCACTAAATGCGGATAAGCGGAAAGAAAAGTATGGAAAAACAAAAAAAGACGGCGGTAAAAAATAAATATGTATTGTGGTACGCCCTTTGCTTTGCCTTCCTGGGTCTGATTGATCAGCGCAGAGGGAGCGCTCCCGGCGCAGTGCAGATGGCCATGGCGAATCTGACCGGACCTGTGCTGGCCTGTATGCTTCTGCCGTCCATGAAGAAAGCCTTTCTGCGCACCCGGTATTTTTTTATCTGGCTGGGGATCTGCGGGGTGGGTATTCCTGTGGGCGTGCTGGTGGGCATCCGGATCTGGTGGTATGAGGGACAGTGGAATACGGGGGTGGCCAATGCGGCGATTGGGGGTTTTCTGATCTTGTATATGATCTGGGACCGCCGCCGGCTCAGGCAGAATAACCGGCTGAAGATGAGCTGCTTTTTTTCGGTTGCGGGGATGCTGCTTCTGATGCAGCTTTCGGTTCACGGAGGACTCTGGCCTTTATGGTTCCTGGTATTTTTCGGCGCATTTTACCTGATCGGGATACCGGAGAGGCTGGAGGAGAGCTTTATCCTGGGTATGTTGTGGGGATTTATTCTCTGGTTTTTTGTTCAGCAGATATTGGCTTTTCTTTATCGGCCGTATGATTATGTGCGCTATAAAGGGATGTACACCGGAGAAACCCAGAACGGCCTGTTTTATATGGTGGCTTTCTGTGCCTTTACGGGGATGTGGCTGTGGCTCAGGCACAGGGGCGGAAACCGGCTGCTGCAATGGCTGTGTTTCCTGTTGTCCGCAGGCAGCCTGAGTTTTCTGCTGCTCACGGGGGGCAGAGCCTCTCTGGTGGGAGCTGCGGCTGCCGCGGGACTGGCCTATGTTCTGTATGATATTTTCCTGGTGAAAAGTTTCAGGCACTGGCTGTTCCAGGGGATTGGCCTGGTGCTGTGCGCAGGGGCGCTTTTTCCGGCGGCGTACGGATGCGCCAGGTATATTCCGGCGTATGTTCACAAGCCCATGTGGTTTGAGGTGGAGATTGACCTGAGCGGCAGGGTGATGCCGGAGGATCCCTGGAACAGTGAGAAGTACGTGAGCTTCGATGAGGCGCTGGAAACAAACCTGGGGCGTGTGCTGCAGATGTTCGGCATCCGTCTGGATGCCCGCGGCGGGGAAGCCAGACTAGAGACGCCTTTCAGCCTGAGGGCCTTCGCGGCGGAGGGAGAGCCCGGCAGCAGTCCGGACAACCCTTTTTATATAGAAGATACGGATTACGAGAGCTCCATCAGCGTCCGCAGGACGATTTATTATTACTATGCGACCCATCTGAACCTGCAGGGGCACAGGAAAGAGGACGGGGGATTCTACATGACGGACGGTTCCTATATGTATCATGCGCACAATATGTTCCTGCAGTTCGCCTATGATTACGGAATCCTGCCGGGAATGATCTTTCTGGGGTGGAGCGTGGTTTGTCTGGTGCGGCTGGTGCTGCGCAGAGATCTGCCGGGAATTATCTGCGCGTCGTTTCTGGCTGCGGTTATGGTCTACGGCTGTACGGAGATGGCGGTGACCACGGGGCAGATTACCCTGGCGCTGCTGTTTATTCTATATTATTTCGGCATGCAGAAAGGCAGAGTTTCAAGGAACTGAGGCAGATGGCCCCATACGGCAGAGGAGGGGAAACGAGGTAAATGAATATGGAAAAATTGGCGATTTTCGGAGGGACTCCGGCCTGCAGGAACCCTTTGAGTTACGGAAAACAGTATATCGACGGGGAGGATATCGCGGCGGTTACGGAGGCTCTGTGCGGGGACCTGACCTGCGGACCCAAGATTGGGGAGCTGGAACAGGCTCTGTGCCGGGTTACGGGGGCAAAATACGCAGTGGCTGTGAGCAACGGCACCGCGGCGCTTCATCTTGCGGCCATGGCGGCGGGATTCGGGCAGGGAGACGAGGTTATTGTCAGCGCCGTCACTTTTGCCGCATCGGCCAACTGCATCCTGTACTGCGGCGGAAAGCCTGTGTTTGCGGATATCGATCCGGAGACATACAATATTGATCCCAAATCCGTGGAGAAATTGATTACATCCCGTACAAAGGGGATTGTGGCGGTGGACTTCACGGGACAGGCCGTCCGGCATGATGAGCTGAGGGAACTGTGCAGAAGGCATGGCCTGACGTTTATAGAGGATGCAGCGCATGCCATCGGCACCAGGTACAGAGGCCGCCCCGTGGGAAGTATTGCGGATATGACCTGCTTCAGCTTTCATCCGGTGAAGACGGTTACTTCGGGAGAGGGAGGAGCGGTCACCACCGATGACGAGAGGCTGTACCGCAGGCTTCTGCGGCTTCGAAGCCACGGCATTACCCGGAATCGGGAGGAGATGGCCCATCCCACAGATGCGCGCTGGTACAATGAACAGGTGGAGCTTGGCTATAACTATCGGATAACGGATATTCAGGCTGCTCTTCTTGTCAGTCAGCTGAAAAAACTGCCGGAATTTTCCGCCCGAAGGAAGGCGCTGACGGCCAGGTATGACGCTGCCTTTGCCCAGGTGCCGGAGGTATTTGTGCAGAGGGAGATACCGGAGTCTGACACCACCAGGCATCTGTATATTCTGCGCATCAGGCCGGAGCTGCTTTCCTGTGACAGGAGACAGTTTTTCGATGCCCTGTGGATGGAGAACGTACATTCGCAGGTACACTATCTGCCGGTATACTGGCATTCTTATTATGAGAAGCTGGGATATGAAAAGGGGCTGTGTCCCAATGCGGAAAAATATTATCAGGAGGCCATGTCTCTTCCTCTGTACTATGGCCTGACGGATGAGGAGGCTGACCAGGTTATCGCCGCGGTGAAGAAAGTGGCGGCTTATTATGCGAAGGACCGTACACAAAGTGCGGCTTCTCGCACTTGAAAGTCTGCTCCTAAGGCGGCGCACGGGCCGTTCGGCGGGCAGGGATGTATGACAGAGGGAATTTCCGGGGAGGGAATCAATGGACAGGGCAGTTGCGGAAAGAGAAGATAAAAAATTGCGTATTGCGGATGCGGGGGTGTTTATTCTGCTGCTTACGGCGGTTTCCGCAGTGACCCTTGCCCTGTTTTACCGGCAGTGCAGGGGGGAGATCCACTCCGACATGAAGGCATATATCCTGGAAATGCAGGGGCTGGACAGCGGGTATAGCTTTCCCTACCCTGTTTTTTTCAAATTGTCAGCGTTGGTTCACCTGTTCGCTTCTCCGGAGCTGGCTGTGGCTGTGGCTGCCATGGCGCTGAACAGTCTGGCCATGGGGGTGACAAAGGGAGCCTTGAACCGTATGGTGCTGCCCTTTCTTCGGAAAGGACTTCTGCCGCGGGTTATGGTGAGCCTGCTCTCCCTGTCTCTTTTTTTTATCTCCATGCTGTATCCGCCGGAGGGAATATATCTGCCGGGAATCCGTTTTAAGTATCTGGGGGTTTTCACGGCGAATCCCTTCCACAATGCCACCTATATGGCGGCCAGACCCTTCGCCATTCTGGCGTTTCTGTGGTATGTGAAGCTGCTGCCTGTGTATGAGAAGGGCTTCGGGCCGGGAGCGAGGCGGGATTATGTATTGTTTTCCCTGTTTCTGCTGATCGCCACCATGACCAAGCCAAGCTTTACTTTGGTAATGGTGAGCGCCTGCGGGCTGCTCATGCTGTACCGCCTGTTCAGAGCGCGTTTCCGGAATTTCGTTCCCTCTCTTCAGCTGGGAATCTGTTTTCTTCCGACTTTCCTGGCTTTGCTCTATCAATATAAGGGCGTCTTCGTCCCAAGCGGCGGGGAGGAAGGCGGAGTGGGCTTCGGTTTCGGGGAAGTCTGGACTAACTACTGCGGCAATATTCCTCTGGCGGTCGCACTGGCCGTGGGCTTTCCGCTGCTGGCGCTGGCGCTGAACTTGGGGGAGCTGAGAAAAAATACGCTGTTCCGCTTTTCCTGGCTGCTGTATGTGGTAAGTTTCGGGGAGGCGTTTCTGCTCTATGAAAAGGGCTTTCGGAAGATTGATTTTAACTTTTCCTGGGGATATATGTACGGCATATTTTTCTGCCATTTCACAGCCCTGATTCTGCTGCTGCAGAATACCGGCAGGCATCTTTCCCTGGCTCTGGAGAAGGGAGAGATGCTGCCGGGGCAGGGAAGGGGAATCCGCCGTCTGCTTCTGGGGGGCCAGTGGCTGGCGTATCTGTGGCATCTGGCCTGCGGACTGCTGTATTTCAGGGCTTATTTCGGGGGAGCAATGTATTATTGAATTGCCGAAAATCAGCGAATACTATTGGATACGGAAGAAAATTTGTGCTATAATGCATTTTATCCGATGGGTAATGAGGTGTTTACCGGGGCATTATGCTGCGGCGGGGGCAGGAGCGCCGGTTACCCGGATGGGGGCCCGGAATGGAGAAGAAAAATCGGGGAGAGATGCCCCGGAAACGGACGGATAAAGGATGGAAAAAGTTTTCGGAAAGGATACGGAGAGAATGGACAGGATTGCTGTGCTGATCCCCTGTTATAATGAGGAGCAGACGATTTCCAAGGTAGTGAAGGATGTGCGGGAGGCTCTGCCGGAGGCAGTGGTTTACGTATATGACAATAATTCGACGGACAGGACGGGGGAGCTGGCTCAGGCTCAGGGCGCCGTGGTCAGGCGTGAGCGCAGACAGGGCAAGGGGAATGTCATTCGGCGGATGTTCAGGGAAATTGATGCGGAGTGCTATCTGATGATTGACGGAGACGATACCTATCCTCTGGACTGCGCCAGGGAGATGGCGGATAAGGTGCTGCTGAACAATGCGGACATGGTGGTGGGAGACAGGCTTTCCTCCACGTATTTTACGGAGAACAAGCGCCCTTTCCACAATTTCGGCAACAGCCTCATGCGGGCAGGCATCAACGGTCTGTTTCACACGGACATCAAGGATATCATGACGGGTTACAGGGCTTTCAGCTATGAGTTTGTGAAGACCTTTCCCGTGTTCTCCAAGGGATTTGAGATAGAGACGGAGATGACCATCCATGCGGTGAACTACAATATGCAGGTGGAGAATGTGGTGGTGGAATATCGGGACAGGCCGGAGGGCAGTGTGTCCAAACTGAATACCTATGCCGACGGGATGAGGGTGATCAGGAAGATGCTGCAGCTGTACAGGAATTATCGGCCCTTTCGGTTCTTCGGGGCCTTTTGCCTGCTGCTGACCGCTGCGGCATTGCTGCTGATGCTTCCTATTCTGGGCGAGTATCTGTCCACGGGTCTGGTGCCCAGGTTCCCCACGTTGATTGTCTGTGGATTTATGGTGCTGGCGGGAATTCAATCCTTTTTTGCCGGATTGATTTTGGAGGTTTTAACAGCCAAAGACAGACGGGATTTCGAATATCGCCTAGTGAAGATCAGTGCGGAAAAGAGAGGTAAAAAGTCCTAGATGGTAGACAAGCTGATAATCGGCGCCGGTTTGTACGGGCTGTACGCGGCGCTTTACTGTGCCAGGAGGGGACAGCGGGTCACGGTGCTGGAGCTGGAGGAAGAGGCCTTTTCCAGGGCGACTTATGTCAACCAGGCCAGAGTGCACATGGGGTACCATTATCCCCGGTCTCTGGCTACGGCCTGGAAGAGCGCCGGCTACTTTCGGCGTTTTGTGGAGGATTATTCTTTTTGCATTCACTCCGGCTTTCGTCAGATATATGCCACTTCCCGGCATTTTTCCTGGACGGATGCAGGAGAGTTCTATAAGTTCTGCCGGGATGCGGGGATTCCCTGCGAGCCTTTGCCGGCGGAACGGTATTTTAAGGAAGGCTGCTGCGACGGGGCCTTTCTGACGGAGGAGTACACTTATGACGCCCGCATTCTCAGGGATTATTTTCTGGAGGAGCTGAAAGCGTATTCCTCGGTATCTCTGCTTTTCGGCAGGGAGATACGCAGAATCGTCAGGCGGGAGGACCGCTTTGAACTTTATGCCGTACAGGGGGAGCGGGAGGAGCGCCATGAGGCGGCCTTTGTGCTGAATGCCACCTATGCCTCGGTGAATCAGGTGCTGAGCAGGCTGGAGCTTCCGGAGGGGAAGGTTTCCGACGGAGATTTTTTCGGCATAAAGTACGAGCTCTGTGAAATCATTCTGTGCAGGGCGGGGGAGAAGCTGAAGGAGCTGGGACTGACGGTGATGGACGGGCCTTTCTTCTCTATTATGCCTTTTGGCAGAACGGGATATCATTCTCTGACTTCCGTCACGTTTACGCCTCACAAGACGGACAGGGGGAGGGAACCGGGTCTGTCCTGCATGAGGGAGGGGGGCTGTCCGGGAAGCAGGGGCGGATTTCTGGGCAATTGCGACAGCTGCGCGGCCAGACCGGAGAGCGCATGGGATTACATGTCCGCCCTGGCAGGGAAGTATATTCGGGAAGAATATGAATTTTATTACGAAAAATCGTTATTTTCCATGAAGCCGGTTCTGAAGGCTTCTGAGATTGACGATTCCAGACCTACGGTTATCCGGTACGCCAGCAGGAATCCGGTGTTCCTCAGCGTGCTGTCCGGGAAGATCAACACGGTCTATGATTTGGACGAATTTCTGGAATAAAGATTGGAAAATCCCGGAATAAAGGATGGGTGCATATGCGGCAAAACAAAGAAAAAAATTTCGTGTCCTGTGTGGTCTATCTGCACAATGAAGGCAGCCATGTGAGAGACTTTCTCCAGGTGGTCTGCGGGGTCATGGGGGACAATTTTGAAAAATATGAGATCATCTGCGTAAATGACGGCTGCGTGGACGATACCGTGGAGCAGGTGAGAGACTTCCTGTCCGGGGGGATACCGCCGGTAAGCCTGATCAATCTAAGCTTTTATCAGGGAGTGGAGAGCGCCATGAATGCGGGAAGGGACCTGGCGGTGGGGGATTTTATCTTCGAGTTTGACGAGTGTCTTCCTGATTTTTCCGCTGATCTGATCATGGAGGTGTACCGCAGGGTGCTGGAGGGGTATGATGTGGTGGCTGCTGCGCCCAGGAAGGGAATTTCCCTCACATCCCGGCTGTTTTACCTGGTGTACAATTGGGGAAGCCGTTCACAAGGCAGGATTCGGCAGGAACGTTTCCGGGTGATCTCCAGGCGGGCCGTAAACCGCGTGAATCAGATGAACACTTACATTCCTTACCGGAAAGCGATGTACATGAACTGCGGGCTGAAGGCGGACACCATCTCCTATGACAACGGGCAGTCGGTGAAGCGGCGCCGGAACAGGGAGGAATGGGGCAACAGGCGGGTGCTTGCGGCGGATACCATTATTATCTTCACCAATGTGCTGGCCAGGCTGTCCATGGCGGTAAGCGTGGTTTTGCTGGGGGCGCTTCTGGTGATGTTCGGTTATCTGGTCTATTCTGTTTTCAGCAGAGAGAGGCCGGTGGAGGGCTGGCTTTCCATCATGTCTCTCATGTCCTTCGGCTTCTTCATGATGTCCGTGATGCTGACGCTGATTTTGAAGTATCTGTCCGTGCTGCTGAACATGAGTTTCCGCAGACAGCGCTATATGATAGAAGGGGTGGAAAAACTGAACCAGTAGGGCCTTGAGAGGCGGTTTTACCGGACAGGGATACAGAGAAAAGGAACGGGGGACCAGACCTATGATGTTGACGATTATTTTTCCTGTGCTGAACGAGCGGCTGAGGCTGGAGAAGGGAATTACCCGCACCGTGGAGTACCTGGGCAGCGCGGGTATAGAGGATTATGAGATAATCATCGTGGATAACGGTTCGGAGGATGAGACGCCGGAGATCGCCGCCGGGCTGTGTGAGAAGTATGACAGAGTGCGCCTGGAGCGGATAGACGTTCGGGGAGTGGGAGCGGCTTTCCGCAGGGGGATGGAGCTGTCGTCCGGTCAGGTGGTGGGCTACATGGACATTGATCTGTCCACCAATATCCGCCATCTGGGAGAGGCTGTGCACATTTTCAATACCAGGCCCCAGGTGGAGTATATCAACGGAAGCCGCTTTGCCAGGGAGTCCGATACCCGGGGAAGGAAATGGTACCGCAGAGTCACCTCACAGGGGCTTTTGTTTCTGCTGAAATTTTTCCTGGGGATGAAATCCACCGATGCGGTCTGCGGTTTTACCTTTGTGCGCCGGGAATGCGCAGTGAAGGTGGCGGAAAGCTGCAGCAAAGAAAACGGCTGGTTTTACATGATTGAATTCCTGCTGCGGGCAGAGCGGCAGGGGGTGAATATTCTGGATTATCCGGTGGAATGGCAGGAGGATTACAATACCACTGTCAGAATGGCCAGGACGATCTGTAATTACCTGGTACAGATTGCGAAGCTTTTTTGGGCATTTCATTTCAGGGGATGAAGAGTGATAAGGAAAGGAAAGGTTGCTGTGTACGGAGTGAACAGTGACAGGGAAAGACGTCATGGAAGGGCAGATTAAGAGGATAGACTTGACCAGAGATTATACGGCCCACAGGGAGGCTTACCGGGAGGCCATAGAGAAGGTGTGTCGGGAGACGGCTTTTTCCGGGGGAAAATATGCGGATGCTTTTGACAGGGAGTTCGCGGAATATGTGGGTGTGCCCTATGCCTGCGGCGTGAACAACGGGACTTCCGCTCTCCATCTTGCCATGCTGGCCCTGGGAGTAGGTGAGGGGGACCAGGTGATCGTTCCGGCCAACACATATATCGCCACGGCCTGGGGGGTCAGCTATACCGGTGCGGAACCGGTATTTGCGGACTGCAGGGTGGACACCTGGGAAATCGATCCGGAGGCGGCGGAGAAGAAGATTACTTCCCGGACAAAGGGAATCATCGGCGTGCATCTCTACGGCCAGCCCTTTGACTATGCAGGAATACGGCAGGTGGCGGACCGGCATGGGCTGTTCGTGGTGGAGGACTGCGCCCAGGCTCACGGCGCCAGGTTCAGGGGAAGGAATGTGGGATCCCTGGGGGAGCTGGGCTGTTTCAGCTTTTATCCGGGGAAGAATCTCTACGCGTTCGGGGAGGGCGGCAGCGTCACCTGTAAGGAAGAGAGTTACTACAGGCATATGAACAGGCTGAAAAACCAGGGGTGCGACATTCGCTATTATCATGACGAGATCGGCTATAATTACCGGCTGGAGGGATTACAGGGCGCGGTTCTTTCGGTTAGTCTGAACTATCTGCCCCGGTGGACCGAAAGGCGCCGGGAAATCGGAGCCCGATATGAAAGGGAGATCACCAATCCGCTGTTTACCATGCAGGCGCATCCGGAGGATACGGAGCCTGTGTATCATCTCTTTGTGGTTTGTCTGGAGGAGAGGGACAGATTTGTCCGGTATATGGAGGCGGAGGGGGTGGAGTGCAATCTTCACTATCCGGTTCCCTGTCATCTCCAGAAGGCCTATGCTTATCTGGGAGGGAAGCGGGGGGATTGTCCCAATGCCGAGTACTTGGCTGATCATTGTGTGACTTTGCCGCTGTTTCCGGAGATGCGGGAGGAGGAAACAGACAGGGTGATCCGACTCTGCAATGCTTTTCGGTGAAGGGAGGACTTTGTGTTGACGGAATATATCGACAGGGAGGCGGGGATTTTTCTGCGTCCCATGACCGATGAGGATACGGATCTGATCATTGCCTGGCGTAATGACGAGGATGTGCGGAGGCATTTCATCTACAGGGAACCCTTTACCAGGCAGGGGCATGAAGCGTGGGTCAGGACAATGATCCGGACGGGAAAGGCTGTGCAGATGATGATCTGCAGCCTGGAAGAGGGAAGGCCTCTGGGCAGTGTGTATATCCGGGACATTGACAGGCAGCATGGCAAGGCTGAGTACGGTATCTTTATCGGCAGCGCAGACTTCAGAGGCAGAGGAGTGGGTACGGCTGCGGCAAAGCTGATGCTGCGCTATTGCTTTCAGGAGGAAAAGCTTCACAGGATTTATCTGAGAGCGCTGGCGGACAATGACCGGGCCATAGCAAGCTATGAGAAGGCAGGATTTGCCCGGGAGGGATATCTGCGGGAGGATGTGCGCATTCAGGGGGAGTACCGGGATCTGGTGTGGATGGCCGCAATCAATCCCCTTGACGCATGATACAGTCCGGCGGGAGCAGGCGCCTGGAAAAGGGGCTGAGGCTTGCGCCGGAGCCTGAAGGCGAAGGAAAAGTCCGGGGAGGATGAAGGGATTTGGGTGTCCCCGAAAGAGGAGGGCGCACCGGCGGGACTCGGGAAGGCGGGAATAGAAGATATGGAACAATCCAGAGAACGGAAAAAGAAGGTAAGTTTTGTCATTCCCTGCTATCGCTCGGAACAGACCATATCCGGCGTGGCAGCGGAAATCAGGGAAAAAATGAGAGCCATGGGGCGCTATGAATATGAGATTGTGCTGGTGAACGACTGTTCTCCGGACCGCACTTTCGAGGTTATCCGGAAGCTCTGCCGGGAGCATGAGGAAATCCGGGGGATTGATTTTGCGAAGAATTTCGGACAGCATTCCGCATTGATGGCAGGGCTGCGCCATGCGGAGGGAGATTATATTATCTGCCTGGACGACGACGGCCAGACGCCTGCGGAGGAAGCGGATAAATTGCTGGATAAGCTGGAGGAGGGGTATGACGCGGTGTATGCCAGCTATGACCATAAGCAGCATTCCGCGTTCAGGAATCTGGGCAGTAAAGTGAACGAGAGGATGACCAGAATTATGCTGGGAAAGCCGCCGGAACTCTATATTTCCAGTTATTTCGGGGTGAAGCGCTTTGTGGCGGAGGATATGATCCGCTATGAGAATTCCTATCCCTATGTGATCGGCCTGGTGCTCCGCGCCACAGGAAAGATTGTCAATGTGCCGGTGACCCACAGGGAACGGGAGGAGGGGGTATCCGGGTATACCGTCAAGAAGCTGGCGTCTCTGTGGTTTAACGGTTTTACGGCGTTTTCCGTGAAACCCCTGCGCATTGCCACCTGTGCGGGAGCGGGAAGCGCGGCGGCGGGATTTTTGTACGGTATTTACACAATTATCAAACGGCTGGTGATTCCTGATCTGCCCATGGGGTTCAGCGCAATCATGTCGGCCATTGTGTTTTTCGGGGGCATGATCATGCTGATGCTGGGACTTATCGGGGAATATATCGGGCGAATCTATATCAGCCTGAACAATTCGCCTCAGTACGTCATCCGGGAGAAAATAAACATAAAGTCCTGAATTGCGTTGGGAGATGAGGGTAAGGGGAAGAAAAGTCAGGAGGTCAGAATGGAGAAGATAATACATTGGTGGAAGGTGCAGGACGCATTCTCCGGGGAGAAGCGGTATGTCACGCTGGTGAAATCGCTGCTTCTGGCGCTGCTTCCTTTTGTCTGCTGCCTGGTGTACTGCGGGGCTGCGGGCCGCAGTATCGGAGAGGTGTATCTGCCCTCTTCGGAATGGAACGACGAGCTTTTTTATTACAAACAGGTAGAGGGCATAGTCAGCTGCGGATACCCCCTGGGGTATTTTGGCTTTGATGAAAGTCATGCGCTGAAGCTATCCTTTGCGGCCTGGAGTCCGGCGCTGGTGTTTCCCTGGATTCTTTGGGGACTGGTATTCGGCTGGAATCTGATGTCGCCGGTAATCTGCAATATTGTGCTGATGAGCCTTTGCTGCTTTGGGTTTGTATGGCTGGTGCGGCCTTCACGGAAGCAGCTGGGGATACTGGTCTTTCTCTTCTGTCTGTATACTCCTTTTGTACGTTACATGCTTTCAGGCATGCCGGAAGTGATCTGCTTCAGCATGTTGATTTTGTTTTACGCTCTGGCGTTAAATTATCTTCGGCGGGAGAGGGCAGGAAAGCTGGCGGTGCTTTTTGCGCTCTCCGGCGTGATGACGCTGATGCGGCCCTATCTGGTATTGTTTATGCTGCTGCCCGCTTATCTGCTTGTCCGAAGGGAAAGACGGCGGGGGCGGGTCTGCGTGGGTTTTATTGTGTCCGCAGCGGCAGTGACGGCTGCTCTTGGGCTCTATGCCTGTATCAAGCATTATTTCGGGGCGGAATATTTTGCGCCGCTTTTTTTTACGGACTGGGCGGAGGCTTTTTTCCGGGAAGGTTTTCTGGAAGGAATCCGATTTACGCTGGGCAAGCTGTACTATATGGGAAGCGATTTTCTGGCGCATACCCGGGAAGGACTGCGAACAGGGCTGGCCTCAGGCGCTTTCTTTGCGGGCTATCTGGTCTGCCTGGGTGTATTGGCAGGGCAGTCCCTGGGGGATTGGAGGAGACGGCGCCGCCTGCGGGGAGAATCGCATATGCTGGTGATCGAAGCGCATCTGGCCTTCAGCTTTATCGCCATGTTGTTTGCCCTGCTTCTGATGTACAAGCTCACGGAGGGGAGCAAGCATCTGCTGACCTTTATGGCAGCGGCTGTGTTTGTGATTTCCCTGGCGGAGACAAAGTTCTATAAAAAGGCTGCGCTGATCGGGCTGACCTTTGCCTATCTTTACACATTCAAGGCAGTTGACCCCTATGATTACCAGGTGCCCTTTCTCAGCCGGGAGAGGCAGGCGGCTGTGGAAGCCTGGGGAGAGGCGTTCGGGCGGACGATGACGCTTACCCGCTCAAACGCGCCCGGTTACGAAAATGTGGTGATCTGGGTATTCAGCGATACCGTGGATGGGGCCGGCGTGAATACTTCCTGGCAGCTGCTGTATGCCCTGCCTGAAGGTTTCGGCATAAGCTGCTGTATGAAGGAGTATGTGACAGAGAATTTCGGGGAATTGAAGAGCAGATACCTGGCGGCTCCGGCCGGAGGGGAGATAGACGAAATGTGCAGGGAAGCAGGGCATACACTGCTGCATGCGGACGGGGAGATGGCGCTGTACAGGCTTGAGGAAACAGGGCTGCAGGCGCGGGGCGGATACCGGTAAGCGTTTTTGAAGAGTGAGGAGTGCGGGTATGGGCATATACTTAAATCCGGGCAATGAACAGTTTGCGGCATCTGTTCATTCCGAATTGTATGTGGATAAGACGGAACTGATAGAATATACGAATAGCCGTATCGGAAAGGACAGGCCGTTGATCTGTTCCAGCAGGCCGAGGCGGTTTGGAAAAACAATGGCGGTAACCATGTTGGCGGCATATTACAGCAAAGGATGTTATTCCGAGGCGTTGTTTTCCGGTCTTAAGATAAGCCGCAGCCCATTTTTTCATGTACATGCGAATAAGTATAATGTACTCTCTTTGGACATTCAGTGGATGTACGGAAATGCGCTGGAGGAAATAAAGAGAAATTCTTCTGTCAAGGTTGTGAGTTATATTCAGGAAGAAGTAATATCTGAGTTAAGAGGGGAATATCCGGAATGTGTCCAGGACACGGATATATCTTTGCCTTCTGTATTGGCAAAAATCAACGCCATGACAAAAGAACAATTTATCATTATTATTGATGAGTGGGACTGTCTGTTTCGGGAGGATAAAAATAACGAGAAACTCCAGAAAGAATATCTTAATCTATTGAGAGGGCTGTTTAAAGGGACTCCGTCAGGAGCATTTTTAAAGCTTGCTTATATTACAGGTATTTTGCCGATTAAGAAATATGGCACCCAGTCGGCTCTAAATAATTTTAGAGAACATACGATGGTCAGTCCAAGACAGATGGCGGAATATGTCGGTTTTACAGAGGCGGAAGTAGAGGTGATC
Source organism: uncultured Acetatifactor sp. (assembly GCA_910586515.1). Lineage (GTDB taxonomy): Bacteria > Bacillota > Clostridia > Lachnospirales > Lachnospiraceae > Acetatifactor. Next base: position 87,180 of record CAJUGL010000003.1, on the reverse strand, counting down.
TGTAAAGAACATGACATGCCGTTTACAGAGATGCAGAGATGGTATGATGGGTATTATTTTGAAAGGATAGGACATGTCTATAGTCCTAATTCTGTAATTGAGGCCGTAGACAGCAGAGAATTCGGGAATTATTGGTCCGGAACAGAGACTTATGAGTCTTTGATGGCCTATATTGCAATGGACTTTGATGGATTAAGACAATTGATTGTGGATATGCTGGGAGGTCAGAGATGCAGCATTGATGTGGAATCTTTCCAAAATGATATCACTTCGTTCAATTCGGCGGATGATGTGATCACATTGCTGATTCATATGGGATATATGGCTTATGACAGTAAAACAAAGAAAGGCTTTATTCCGAATGATGAAGTAAGGAGCGTTTTTCTGAGAGCAATAAGAAATGATGGATGGGAAGAAATAATAAAGGCGGTCAGCGCATCGGAGTCTTTACTTAAGGCCACTCTGGCGATGGATGAAAAAGCGGTGGCACAGATGATACAGGAAGTTCACATGCAGAGTTCTTCCAGCCTGATATATAATAATGAGATTTCGCTGAGCAGCGTGATTGCGCTGGCTTATTACAGTGCTTGTCGAGACTATACTTTGATCAGGGAAATGCCGACAGGGAACGGATTTGCAGATATGGTGTTTCTTCCTAAACGCACATCAGCATATCCGGCGTTGGTTCTGGAATTAAAGTGGAATAAAACTGCCGAGGGAGCGATAAGTCAGATTAAAAATAAAAGATATGTGTCAGCACTGAAAGAGTATAAGGGAAATATTTTGCTTGTCGGGATTAATTATGACATGAAAAGTAAAAAACATCAATGCCGAATAGAAAAGCATATGATCTGATTTCCCAGTCACAAAGGGCGGATTTCCCGGGCATGTACGCAGAGAGGGAGTATCCGGAAGGCAGGCTCAGCGGATCAGTTCGAGAAGCTTTTTTCCGATGAGGTAGCGGAAAGCGGCGTTGGGGTGCACCTGGTCCGGCAGGTATTGCTGCCAGTTGTGGAGGCCCACATCGAACTGGTGATAGGTGTCCAGAAGCCCTGTGTCCAGTTCCCGGGAGAGGGCGCAGACTGCCTCCACATAATCAGTGAGCACATGGCCTCCCTCTCCGTGGGGTTCTTCTCCCTCCAGGAAGTAATAGCAGTAATTAGGGGCGCACAGAATAATGCCGGCTTCCGGGAAGCGGGAGCGCAGGGTGTCAACCGCAGTGCGGATTGCGCCTGCGTAGGTGAGGATGTCTTTGGGGTTTTGCGCAGAATCCACCGGACAGCCGGTGAAATAATCATTGATGCCGTAGTTGATGACAAAGTACAGCTTCCGCCAGTCGGGGGCTGTTTCCAGATAGGAGGACATGCCTCGATAGACCTGGGTGTTTTCGGGCAGTCCGGACAGATCGCCTCGGGAAAAAGCGTCGGCCACCACGGACAGAGAGGCCGGGGACTCCGGGCCCAGCGCGGCGCTGTCGCCTCCGAGACCGCAGTTGAAAACCCTTGCCCCGGAAAAACCCGCCACCACACCCGGAATCGAGGTGCTGTCTGTGAAGTTGCCGATAACGCTGTCGCCGAAGAAAACCACACAGTATTCCGACAAATCGGGAAAGCTTTCCGGCGTTCTGCGCAGTCTCCCGGTAAGTTCTTCCAGGGCGCCGCACAGGGAGGCGGTATTTTTTTCCGTCACCAGATATTCGTGATCCCGATCGCTGTTAAGCATGATGGTGGTGGAGACGGATTCGGCCGTGGTCCATTGATCGTCGTAATTGCCCGGGTTGCCCACAAGCCATTCTTCCGCGCCGAAGAAATAAAAATTCGCCTCGGAGATATCCGGTACAGCGCTCAGAAAAATTTGGTAGGACGATAATATCTGGGCGTACTCTTCCTCTGAAAGCGACTGCCAATACTCTGCGGAGGGGCAGGAGAGGATGATTTCAAAGACCGTGGAGGGATAGCGCCCAGCCAGAGTCTGTACTTTACGGGGATCTGCCTTGTCCGGACGGATGCCCAGGTAGGCGGTGGTGACGGTATTGCCGGATTTCGCGACGCGCTCCATATACTTTTCCATGACGGAGATATCCGGAATGAGGCTGGAGGCCTTAAACAGGGTCATGCCGCGGTAATAGGCGAATTCTTCCTCCCTGTAGCTGTCCGCGGGAAACATGGAGAGCAGGACTGTGTCGTATTCTTCAGAGGCTATCCGGCGATAATCCCGGGCGGCGGGAGCAAAGAGCATATGCCGGAGCAGGAAGGCTGCGGCCGGGATGAGAAGAACCGCGGCGGCGATGGTAAGGATCAATTTTCTGCAGCGAGAGGCGGGAATAGGGTTCATAGGTTTTCTCCTGAATGGTTTTTGCCGGGTTTGTCCGATTGTACTGTCTTTCATTTCTATTATACTCATTTTTTCCGTTCACACAACTGTTGATTTGCCGTTGCGGGAATTCATCATTGTTTTTTCAGGGAAAAAAAGATATACTATATTTATCCATTAGTTTTGACGGGAAAGGGATGTTGATATGGGCGAATCGAGGAAATGCGCGATGAGGGACGCGGAGGGAAGACTGCATTTAATATGGCGTTTTCTGCCCCTGGCGGGAGCGGTCATCTGGGGCAGTCTGTGCATCACCAATAATCTGTGGTACGATGAGGCTTATTCCGCCTCCATGGTCTCTCTTCCCTGGAAGAGGCTGATCTATATCACTGCGGTGGATGATCATTCGCCCTTCTATTATGTCCTGCTGAAGTTGTTCTATCATCTCTGGGGCGGCGGCACCCGTTTCTGGAGTCTGAAGCTGATGTCCCTGCTGTTTATGACAGGTTATCTGCTGCTGGGAAAGTATTATGTAAAAAAGCTGTTCGGCGAGCGGATTTCCGTTTATTTTATGACGTTTTCGATTCTTATGCCCATTATGACCGTGCAGGCGGGAAATGTGCGCATGTATGCCGCCGCGCTGTTTTTCCTGACGCTGACAGGGCTTTCGGCCTATGATATCTGGCTGGAGAGCGGGCGGAGGAAGTGGCTGGTCTTCTGTATGGCCAGCATCTGCACCGTCTATTGTCATACCTTTGCCCTGATACAGACCTTTCTGCTCTACCTGCTGTTCCTGGGTGCCCTTGTGTACACAAAACAGCGGGAAAAGATTATCAATTTCTTCAAATGCGGCATAGCGGTGTCCGTGGCCTTTTCGCCCTGGCTTCTGGTGACCTGCAGACAGTTTCTGCTGCGCATGCGCTACGACACGGGATCCGTAAGCGAACATCCTGACCGATATGCCTTTATGGATTATTGCGCGGAGTGGTTCTCTGCGCTGGAGACGCCTATCGGGCCGGTGATCTTTCTGGGGATGGGGCTGGCAGTGGTGCTGGGCTATTGCGCCGTGGACTGGATGCGGACCAATCATAACTATGCGCCGGCCCTGGGTGTGGGAGCGTTGGGGCTGACGATTTTGACTGGCGTGTTGATTTCCGTGTATGTGAACAATTGTTTTCTGGGCAGATATGCCTTTCCGGGCTTCGGATTTCTGATGCTTTTTTATGCAGTGGGTATGGACGCCGTAGTCTGCGCCTGGCGGAAGGGGGCGCTGGTGTTGGCTGCTGTCCTGTGTTTTCTGCCCCAGTATCGGTCGGAGCTTGCCCTGGAGTATGATCCGGGCCTTGAGATTTATGAGGAATTCTGGGAGAGCCGGGTGACGGAGGAGGATGTGATGATTGGTCCGTTTACCCACACCATTTTTCTGAATGTATATCATCCGCAGCTGCAGTACTATCTCTTCGGAGGTAAGCTCTACAGCCTGCCTTTCGTGAACACGGATGCCCTGCTGGAATACAGCCAGCTGGACGGCGTGGAGGGCAATATCTGGTGGATTTGCTTTCAGGGGGATGAGCCGAAGCAGGTGGCCGGACACTATGATTACGAGGAAGCCATGAGCTTTCATTATATGTATTATGATTTTGTGATTTACAGGCTGCTGCCTGCCGGGGAAGGTACGGCCGGTTAGGACGGGGCAGGCATGGGAAGAGCGGCTGAGGAGAATGCTATGGAAAAATGGAAAGAGAATTTTCTGTCTCTGGTAAAAAATAAACTGTACATGCTGGCTCTGAGCTTTACCGCCGCAGGCGGCTACGGCTTCTTGGTCACCCATCAGACTGTGGGAATCGACGATACGCCCTATGCCTATTATTTCGAGGAGGGACTTAATGCCATTGTGGGCAGGTGGTTTCTGTTTTTGCTGAACAAGATATTCCATATCTCGGATTTCACTCCCTTTCTCACGGATTTGGCAGGGGTGCTGATTCTGATGCTGGGAGTGACGGTGTGGTGCGCGCTGCTGCGCAGTATCTGCGGTGAGCGGGTGCCCCTGTGGGGATATGTGTTTTTTTCCTGTATTTTTCTGTCATGCCCTTTGCTCAGCGAGGTCTATACCTACTATCTGCACAACGGCGTATCCGTGGGTTATCTGTGTACGGGAGTCAGTCTGTGCTTTTTCCGGGAGCTTGTGCTTTGGGCAGGCGGCAGGCAGGATGGACGGACGAGCCGGCGGAAGTCGGCGCTGGCGGCTGGAGGGACGGCCTTTTTCCTGTTCCTGGCTTTGGGATGTTATGAGTCTTTTATGATTGTGTGGCTGTTGGGGATTTTGCTGGTGCTGCTGACGGGTCTGTATATGGGGGAGAAGAACGGGATAATCCGCCTGCTGGGGCTGGGGGCGGCCGCCGCTGCTGTCTCGGTTCTGCTGCGCAGTCTGATGATTCGGGGAGTGACGGCCTGTTTCGGTCTGGGATATATGGAGGGGGAGGCAGTGCAGCGTTCCCTGGGCGAGTTGTTGGGCTGGATTTTTCAGCCCGGAGCATCCGCGGAATTCGCCATGGCGGTCAAACGGTTTATCGTGATGTATTTTGCCTTTTATCATGCCTATTATCCGGTCCGGATTTTTGTGTATGCGGCGGGAGTGATGGCGCTGTTGGGCCTGGTCATGGCTTTGCGCAGACGGAAGCCCTGGTTGGCGCTGCTGACTCTGGGCTGCTTTCCTGCCTGCTTCCTGCTGGTGTTTGTGGAGGGGAAGGCGACTTTATACCGTTCCGCCCAGTTCCTTCCCGTGGTGTGCGGGTACGGCGCTTTTCTGCTGGCCTATGGGGCGGAGGGGCTGAGAAGAAGAGGCGCAGCCCTGCTTATAGGCAGTGAAAGATTTTCCGGCATCCGGAAAAAGGCGGCCGGATTCTGCGGACGAATTGCCGGCGGAGCGATGATTTTTCTTCTCTGTTCCGTTTTGTGGAACCAGATTTTCGATATGAACAGGTGGTTTTACGTGGACTGGCTGAAGTATCAGGCTGCTTTGGATACCATGAATCAGATTGCGTTTATCCTGGAGAGGGACTATGACCTCTCCAAGCCGGTGGTCTTCACCGGGAGCTACCAGCCGCCGGAAAGCATTGTTTCCGGGGCCTATGTGGGATACGGTACAGAGACATTTTACCGGATTAATCGGATCACCCAGCTGATGGACCCGCATTTGCTGGAGAAATTCTACAGGGAATACGGTGTGTGGGTGGCCCAGACCCCGGCGCTGTCGATTTTCGGCTGGGGCATTGACGCCTTCGGGACGGACGAGGAGCTGGCGAGGTTTTTTGCCATGCACGGCCATAAAATCAGGGCAAACACGGATTCGGAGCTGTTTGAGGAGGCCACAGGGCTTTCCGCGGATTTTCCGGGCTTCCCCGCCCAGGGCTCCATTGCGGATATGGGAGAATATATCATCGTGCATTTTTGAAACCCGCAATTTTCTTGACAATAAAGGACGGTAAGTTTATGATAGTAGGGAATTGTCTGCACATTTTCCGGCAGGATGTAAACGGAGAAGGATGAGAATGAGGCATTGGCGTGGTTTGAACAATGGCGGCCGGAAGGGGTTTGGCCTGAAAAAATATAGAGGACAGGCTGCGGCGCTGCTTTGTCTGGCCGTGGTATTGTGCTGTTTTGCGTTTCGCAAGGAGGGGTATCATATGGATGAGCTTCTCTCCTTTGAGCTGTCCAATGCGGAGTATAATCCCTGGATTGTGCCCACCCAGCCGGTGGGAAGGCTGGCGAAATTCATGAAGGAAGAGATAGAAGGGGATACTTTGGGGGAAACCCTGGCCAACCTGGCGGACACGGCGCTGGATGTATTGGAGAACAGGGGGGAGAGCAAGCTTCTGCAGTATAGGGCGGATGTGTATCCGGAGCCGGTGTGGATTGAGGCGGAGGCTTTCCGAGAGTATCTGACAACCGGAAAAGGAGACAGATTCAATTACTTTTCCGTCTATTTTAATGTGAAGGACGATAATCACCCGCCGCTGCATTTCATGCTTCTGCATACCATGAGCTCCCTTTTCCCGGGAGTCATTGTTCCCTTTTTGGGCTGTTTTATCAATATTCTGGCCATATTGGGCAGTGCTGCGCTGATCTTTGCGCTGGGTGCGCTGCTGGAAGAGGGAGGCATCCTTCCGGCAGGCTGGGGAGAGGTCTGGGGCATCTGCGCAGGGCTGTTTTACGGTCTTTCCTCAGGGGGGATCGCCACGGCGCTGCTGATTCGGATGTATGGGGTGATGAGTTTCTTCTGCGTGGCTCTGTTTTATCTGCAGATGAGGAAATGGATCAGAGGTTCTTTTTCCGAAGGAAACAGGCTGCTGGCAGCGGTAACTGTGCTGGGCTTCCTGACCCAGTATTTTTTCCTTTTCTATTGCATAGCCCTGTTCGGCGTGACGGCGGTGCTTCTGATTCTGGAGAAGCGATACCGGGAATTGAAGGCCTATACGCTGACCATGGTCTGCGCCGGGGCGGCGGGAGTGGCTCTTTTCCCTTTTTCCGTTCAGGATGTGCTCTCCAGCGGCCGGGGACAGGAGGCTCTGCAGAATCTGGGCCGGGGATTTTCGGGTTATGGGGAGAGGCTTTGGGCCTTCGGGCGGATTTTGCTGGAGCGCTGTTTCGGAAGCCCGGCGGCGGGACTGGCTGCGCTGCTGCTTCTCCTGGCGGCCTGGGTGATTCTGGGCAGACAGCTGGAGAAGGGCGGCGCGAAGGGGCGGGTATGGATTCTTCTGCTGGTGCCTGCGGGATGTTATTTCCTGCTGGCGGCAAGAATGTCTCCTTACCTGGTGGACCGCTATATTATGCCCCTCTTTGCCTTTGCCGCAATGGCGGTGACTCTGCTTTGGGTAAGGCTGGCCGGGCTTCTGGGAGGAAGACCGTATATTGCCCTTCTGCCTGTGGCTGTGTTTGTGATATTTCAGACTGCGGGTTATGACGGAGAATATCTGTATCAGGGTTACGAAAAGCAGGAGGCCGTGGCGGTCCAGTACGGTGAACTGCCCTGTGTCTGTGTATATGACGGAGCGGGGTATTACGAAAATCTGATAGAATTTACACGGTATGAAAGGACCCTTCTGACTACCCTTCCCCAGCTCGGGGAGCGGCAGGATATATCCGGCGGGAACTGGCCGGAGCAGCTGGTGGTGCTGAGGAAAGGCAATGTGGAGGAGAAGCAGATGCTGGACGTTTTTGCCGGATACGGATGGGAAGTCCGGGAAGTTCTGCTGGAGGGGGAGGAAAGCGTCTACGGGGATACGCTGTATCTGTGCGGGAGAAGCGTTCATGCAGGGGTTATCTCAGGAGATTAAGGGCATGCGGCGTTTTAAAATAAGAATGGTTTTAAAATAAGAGTGGTTTTAAAATAACAGCGGTTTTAAAATAAGGACGGTTTAGAGATGAAGAAAAAGAGAAAGTCAGGGAGATTAGCGAGAATATATGTCTGCCATACTTATTACCATGTGTATGTCACCTTTCTGAAGGAATTGAAGCTAAGGCGGGAAGGGGAGACTGAGCAGGCTGACCTGGTGCTCTCCAAAATGTCCAATGATTTCGAGGATCTGAAGAGCCGGGTGGAGAGCACGGGGCTGTTTCGGAAAGTAATCGAGTTCGACGAGAAGCGGGAGGACTTTTTTCCGGAGCTGGCCAGGTGGAGGAAGGGCGGCAGGGGTTTTCTGGGAAATCTGTATTGCCGGATACGCTTTACCAGGCGCTATGCGGAACTGGAAGCGCCTTACGTGCCGGTGGATTTCCGCGACTACAGGGATATCTATGTGTATTGCGATTCTGACCCCGTCGGGTATTATCTGAACCGCAGCAGGATTTATTACCATGCCCTGGAGGACGGGCTGAACTGTCTGAAGAATTTTGATGCCGCCAGGTATGACAATCGGGGACATTTCCGGCTGAAGGCCTTTCTCTCCATGTATCTGAATCTGATCTTTGTGCAGAACGGTTACGGAAAATACTGTCTGGATATGGAGGTAAACGATATTTCGGCGATACATTATCCCTGCCCGAGATATATTCAGCAGTCCAGGCAGGAGCTGACGGATGCGCTGACTGCCGGGGACAAGGAGCTGATTCTCCGGGCGTTTATCCGGGACAAGGAGACTCTGGAACGGCAGATACAGGAGAGCGGCAGGGTGGGGGACAAGATACTGGTTCTCACGGACCCGCTGTGCTCCCTGGAGGTGCGGGAGCGGATATTCAGGGATATCGTGGAGCGGTATGAACAGGAGGGGACTGTCTTTCTGAAGCCCCATCCAAGGGACAGGCTGGATTACCGGAATCTGTTTGCCGAATATCCCCAGTTTGACGCTACCATTCCCATGGAGATGCTGAACTTTTTCCCGGGGCTGATGTTCAGGAAGGTAGTGGCGGTGCTCACGGAGATAAAGGCAATCCGGTTTGCGGAGGAATGTGTGCGGCTGGGGCCGGATTTTCTGGATGCCTATGAGGATCCCCTGATTCACAGACAGAATGAGCAGATCTGAGGTAACAGTTCAGCGTCCTGTCTGAACTGTTACGATCTGAGCGGGATGTAAGGGGGCGGGGATTCGGGATTCCCGGAACGATTAGGACAGGCTCGCGGAGGAATCTATAAAAGGGGAATCTTGGAAGTCAGGTGAAATGAGACTCAGCGATTACGAGAGCCGATTATGGGAAAAGGGAGGCGGAAAGTGTCACAGATAGTAAAAAAACTCCGGCTGCTGCTGGACGGAAAACAGAAAAGGGCCATGGCGGGACTGATGGTCATGATGATCTTCGGCGCGTTTCTGCAGACAGCCGGCGTGGGGATGCTGGTTCAGGTGGTCAGCGTGGTGGTGGACCCTCAGGCGGTAGAGAAGAGCGCTTTGGTGAGGGGATTCTATGATTTTCTGGGCTGTGAGGATTTCGAGAGCTTCTCCGTCACGGTGATGGTGCTTTTGATGGTGGTTTTCGCGGCAAAAAATATATTTCTTTTCGTTCAGCAGAAGCTTACCTTTGCCTTTGTGTACACGAACCAGTTCCGCACTTCCGAGAGGATGATGCGCAATTACCTGAGGCGGGATTATGAATTTTATCTGAATGCGGACACTGCGGTGGTGCAGAGGAATATCACCTCGGATGTGAACAATATGTATGCGCTGATTCTGGCGCTGCTGCAGCTGATGTCGGACGGGGTGGTATCTCTGTTTGTCATCGCATACTGTCTCATGACCAACGGCCTGATGACCGTTCTGCTGGCGGCAGCCCTGGCGGTGTTGATGGCGATGATCAAAAAGGTGCTGAAGCCTGTCATGTACAGGGCGGGCAAGGAGAATCAGGACTATTACAGCAGCCTCTTCAAATGGATATCCCAGACAGTCCAGGGGATCAAGGAGGTGAAGGTCACCTGCAAGGAGCAGTATTTTGTGGACGAGTACTGCAGATGCGGCAGGGGCTATGTAAATGCCGTCCAGAAGAGAGATCTGTACAATAATGTGCCCAAGCTGCTCATTGAGACGGTTTGTATCGCGGTGATGATGGGCTATATGATTGTGCTGACTCTCTTGGGCACAGGTACGGAGAATATGCTGGAGGTGATCTCCACCCTGGCCGCTGCCGCATTCGTTTTGCTGCCTGCGGTGAACCGGATCAATAACCAGATGAATGCCATCTCCTACTGTGAACCCTTTTTTATGGGGGTAAGCGATAATCTGCAGGAGGAGATCGGGGACGACAGGGTGGACATGTCCTTTGCAGCCCGAGTGGAGGAGAAGCTTCCTCTCCGGCATTCCATTGAGCTGAGGAATATTACTTATGCTTATCCGAATACGGAAAAACTGATTTTCGATCATGCCGATCTGACTGTTCCCATCGGCTCCGCGGTGGGGATTGTGGGAACTTCGGGAGCGGGCAAGAGCACCATTGTGGATATTCTGCTGGGACTTCTGACTGTCCGGGAGGGCGCGATTCTCGCGGACGGGGCGGACGTAAGGGATAATTACAGAAGTTTCCTGAAAAATATCGGTTATATCCCCCAGATGATTTTCATGCTGGACGATACGATAGGCCGCAATGTGGCCTTCGGCGTTCACGGTGAGGAGGTGGATCAGGAGCGGGTGTGGGAGGTATTGCGGGAGGCGCAGCTGGATGAATTCGTGAGGTCCCTGCCGGAAGGCCTGGAGACAGGTATCGGCGAGAGGGGGATTCGGCTTTCCGGAGGGCAGAGGCAGCGCATCGGCATCGCCAGAGCTCTGTACTATGATCCGGAGGTGCTGATTTTGGACGAGGCAACCTCCGCTCTGGACAATGATACGGAGGCGGCTATTATGGATTCCATCAACCGCCTCCACGGCAAAAAGACGCTGATCATCATTGCTCACAGGCTCCAGACCATCCAGAAGTGCGATCTGGTCTTCCGGGTGGAAGACGGAAAGCTGGTGCAGGAGCGGGGAAAGCCAGGGGAGGATTTTGGTCAATGAAATTGAGTATCATTGTCCCGGTATACAACATGGCTTCCGGGGGGAAGCTGGCGTACTGTATGGATTCTCTGGTGGGCCAGAGTCTGACGGACTGTGAGATCATAGCGGTGGATGATGCTTCCACAGATGACTCTCTGCAGCTGCTCAGGGCTTATGAACAAAAGTACCCGGAGAAGGTGCGGGTGCTCTCCCTTCCGGAGAACAGAAGGCAGGGCGGGGCCAAAAACCGTGGCCTGAAGGCTGCCAGGGGAGAATGGATAGGCTTTATCGACAGCGACGATTGGGTGAGCGCGGATTTTTATGAGCGGCTGGTCAGGCTGGCAGAAGAGACAGGCGCGGACATGGCAGGCTGTGATTACAGTATGGTAAACAGCCGTTCCATGGAAATCGGAAAGGTGGTCAGGATAAATACCCGGGAGCAGACCGGCGTCCTGGATCAGGATAAGCACCGGAGTCTTCTCCTGCGTCCCGGCAGCATGGTAGTGAAGATTTACAGACACAGCGTAATCCGGGAGAACGGGCTATGTTTTCCGGAGGGGATATTCTACGAGGACAACTGCGCCGGGCCTTTGTGGTCTCTGTATTTCCGTCATTTTGAGAAAATAGACGAACCGATGTATTATTATTATCAGGATCCCGAATCGACTGTGCACCGCATCACCCGGGAGCGCTGCGAAGACAGAATGCAGGCGGAGGAAATTTTTTATCGGGAATGCGAGAAGCGGGGCTTTCTGGAAGCGTATCGGGAGGAAATCGAGTTTCGCTTTGCGGAGCTGTACTATGTGACTACTCTTTTTTCCTATATGCAGGGAGTGAAGCATCCCAGGCCGGGCTTTGTGAGACAGCTGCGCAGGGGAGTTGAGGCGCGTTTTCCGGATTTTCGGGAAAATAAGTACTATACACAGCTTGTAGGCCCGGAGGAGAGACGGCTTATCCGCATGCAGGCCCGTTCTGACCTGATGTTCTATCTGTATTATCGCGCAAAACTGCTGGCGCGCAGATGGAGAGCCGAGGCGAACGGGAGAGGAAAACATAGATGAAAAGGAGCGGGAGGGACAATGAGCAAGGTAGCGATTATCACCGCGCGGGGCGGCAGCAAGAGGATTCCCCGCAAGAATATAAAGGATTTCTGCGGCAGGCCCATTTTGGCCTACTCCATAGAGGCTGCGCTGGAATCGGGAGTGTTTGACACGGTAATGGTGTCTACGGAGGACGAGGAGATCGGGGAGACTGCCAGACGCTGGGGAGCGGAGGTTCCTTTCTTCAGAAGCGGGGAGACGGCAGGAGATTTTGCCTCCACAGCGGATGTGATTTTGGAGGTATTGGCGGAATACGAGAAGCTGGGAAAAGCGTACGAAATGCTCTGCTGCATTTATCCCACGGCCCCTTTCCTGACTGCGGCCAGGCTGCGGGAGGCTATGGAGCTGCTAGAGGAATCAGGGGCGGACTGTGTGCAGCCGGTGGTCAGATTCGGCTTTCCTCCCCAGCGCTGTCTGGTGGAGGAAAACGGGCTGCTGAAGTTTAAATGGGCCCAGTACCGCAATGCCAGATCTCAGGATCTGGAACCCTTTTATCATGATGCGGGACAGTTTTACTGTCTGAATACAGCCAGCTTCCGCAGGCAGAGAGTGCTGGTGATGGAGAAGACTCTGCCGCTGGTTCTTTCCGAGATGGAGGTGCAGGATATCGACACTCCGGAGGACTGGCGTCTGGCGGAAGTAAAATATGGAATGAGAAGCTGAGTTGGTGAGAGGAGAATCCGAAAGGCAGGTTCTGCGAAACGGTTGGGACAGGAGGCCGAACCGTTGGGGGAACGGGCGGGAGAATCGGGGAACAGGAGGAGTGAATGGCCGGGAAATTTTTTGCAGACAGGATAAAAATCGGAGAGAGATACATTGGAGAGGGATGTCCGGTGTATCTGATTGCGGAGATGTCCGCCAATCACGCGGGGAGTCTCGCCAGGGCCAAGGAGATCATCCACGCGGCTAAAGAGAGCGGCGCGGACTGTATCAAGGTGCAGACATACACGCCGGACACGCTGACCATCGACTGTCATAACCGGTATTTTCAGGTGAAAAACGGTACCTGGGAGGGGGAAAATCTCTACGGGCTGTACGGCAAGGCTTATATGCCCTGGTCATGGCAAAAAGAGCTGAAGGAAGAGGCGGAGAAGGCGGGGATAGATTTTCTCTCTACACCCTTCGATGTGACGGCTGTGGATTTTCTGGAGGAGCTGGGCATTGGTTTTTACAAGATCGCCTCTTTCGAGATGGTGGATCTGCCGCTCATTGAATATGTGGCCTCCAGGGGCAAGCCGGTGATTCTTTCCACAGGCATGGGGAGCCTGGAGGAGATCCGGGAGGCTGCGGAAACGGTGAAAAAGACAGGAAACCGTCAGCTGGCTATGCTGAAATGTTCAAGCGCGTATCCGGCGGACCCGGCCAATATGCATCTTTCCACTATACCGGACATGAAGAGACGGTTCGGCGTTCCCATAGGCCTTTCGGATCATTCCATGGGGCACATGAGCACTGTTGCGGCGGTGGCGCTGGGGGCGCGGATTATCGAAAAGCATTTCTGCCTGAGCCGTGAAATCGAGAATCCGGACGCTTCCTTTTCCATGACCCCGGAGGAGTACCGGGCTATGGCGGAGGAAGTGCGGAGCCTGGAGGCGGCGGTGGGAGAGCCTTTTTACGGGATAACGAAAAGCGAGGAGTCCAGTATGGTCTTTCGCCGTTCCGTTTTTGCGGTTAGGGATATCGGTGAGGGAGAGACCCTGACAGAGGAGAATACCCGCATTATCCGGCCTGGTTACGGTATTAAGCCCAAATACCACAGGGATGTTCTGGGCATGAGGGCGGGGAGAGGGTTGGAGCGGGGAACGCCGGTTTCCTTTGACTGCCTGGAGAAGGGGGGAATCCTTTTTGCCACCAACAACAGCAATACGGAAGCGCTGTTCCAGTGGTTGTCGGAAAAAGAAGAAAAAGTATACAAAATACAAAACAAACTGACTGCGGAGATGGTAGAGGGCCTGGCGCCTGCATTTATCATCAGCTTCAACTACCGCCATCTGGTTTCGGAGGAGGTACTGTCGCTTCTGCCCGGCAGAGTCATCAACATACACACATCCCTGCTGCCCTACAACAGGGGTTCTGCGCCTAATTTCTTCAGCTTTCTGGAAGACACGCCCAAAGGCGTCACTATTCACCTGATGGACACCGGGCTGGATACGGGGGATATTCTGTGCCAGAGGGAGCTTTTTTTCGACGAGGAGAAAGAAACCTTTGCCTCCACCTATGACAGACTGCTGGAGGCTGCAAAGGAGCTGTTTCAGGAGAACTGGGAAGCGATAAAAGAAGGGCGTCTGCACCCCGGAAAACAGGAGGGGGAGGGCACTTACCATAAAATGAGAGATCTGGAGGAAGTCAGAAGGCAGACACCTTTTGAATGGAGCGACCAAATTGCGGATTTTAAACGGCGATACGGGGAGAGAAGTCTATGATCTGGATTCGGGCGGATGCCAATGGGGAAATCGGCTCCGGGCATGTGATGCGCTGTCTGGCCATTGCGGCGGAGCTGGAAAAGAAGGGGGAGAGGGTCTGCTTCCTGACGGCTGACGAAAATGCGTCCGCTTTGCTGCAGGCCAGAGCTTACCGGGTGCTTGGTTCGGATTACAGAGAGCCGGAGAAGGAGCTGGACAGGCTGGAAGATCTGCTGAGGGAGGAGCGGCCCCGGTTTTTCCTGGCGGACAGCTATTATATCAGCCCCGCTTACCTGGAGAGGGTGAGAAAGTATACGGCCGTAGGGTATATGGATGATAAGGGCCTCACCGGGCTTCCGGTGGATGTGTTGGTGAATTACAATATTTTTGCGGAGAGGGCATTGTACGGCAATGTGGCGGACTGCAGACTGCTGCTTGGCACGGAGTATGCGCCTCTGCGCGGGGAATTTTCCGGGGCTGATTACCGGGTGCGGGACAAGGCGGGAAAGGTGCTGGTGACTACAGGGGGCAGCGACAGATACAATCTGGCAGGAAGGTTTCTGGAGAGGGCGCTGGCATGTCCGATGACTGCCGGACTTGAATATCTGGTAGTCAGCGGGGCCTACAATGGGCATCTGGAGCGGCTTCTGGCCATGGAAAAGCAGAACGGGAATGTGACCGTATACAGCAATGTGGCGGACATGGAGCGGCTGATGGCAGAAAGTGACATTGCTGTCAGCGCAGGAGGGTCCACCCTGTATGAGCTTTGCGCAGTGGGCGTGCCCATGATCTGCTTTTCCTTTGTGGATAATCAGGAGCGCATAGTGGAAGGATTTTATCGGAAGGGGCTGACCTGCTTCGGGGGAAATTACCTTACCGGAGGGGAGGAAATGCTGGACGCCGCGGCCGGTGAGCTGGCGGGTCTCTGCGCAGACGCCGGGCTGCGGCGGGAATACAGCCGGCGGCAGCGGAGGACGGTTGACGGCAGAGGGGCGGCGCGGATTGCGGAGGAACTGCTGACTTTTCGTAACAGGTCAGACAGGGCGCTGAACTGCTACGGCTTTTCCGCCGCTTTCCCGGCATCATGCCGCGCTGAGCAGCGAAGAACTGAATCGTGGTAACAGCTCAGACAGGGCGCTGAACTGTTGCGAATCGTGACATTTTCCGGCTCCGGAGCAAGGGCAGGAAGACCGCCCGGGCGTGGGACCCGGCGGAAAATCGGGGAGAAGACTGTGGACAGGGAAGGAAAACGGCGGAGTGTACAGAAAATAATCATATATGGATTTTGCTCTCTTTTGGCGCTGGGGATGCTGTTTTTGACTACTTTTCGGGGGGCGGCCCGGGCCGGGGAAACCCAGGCGGCGGATATTGTCGCCTTCGGGGACAGTGTGTTCGGGGAGATTAGGGACGAGACGGCCATTCCCGCCAGACTTTCGGTTCTTTTGGGCAAAACGGTGTACAATGCGGCCATGGGCGGCACCTGCGCGGCAAGACTGGAGACGGAGAGGCGGCTGGACTATGCCATGGGTTCCCTGTCTCTGACAGGGCTGGCCAAGGCTGTCCGGGCGGGAGATTTCAGCGTGCAGCAGTCCATGAAGATTCGGGAGAATAACCGGGAGTACTTTCCGGAGGTGATTGACGGTCTGGAAGCCATGGACTTTACGCAGGTGGAGACAGTGCTGATTCAGCAGGGGATCAATGACTACCACGCGGGAACGCCCATCGAGAATCCGGAGGATCCCTATGATGCGTATACCTTTCTGGGGGCTGTCAGAACTGCCGTGAGGGACCTGCGGGAGGTGAATCCGGATCTGCGGATTGTGCTGGTCACGCCTACTTACACCTGGTATATTTTTACCGGGCTGACCTGCGAGGAGGCTGATCAGGGCGGAGGGGTGCTGGAGGACTATGTGGAGGCCGAGCTGCGGGTTGCGGAGGAGCTTGGCCTGGAGATAATTGACGTGTACCATGATTTTTTCCCCCATGAGGAGTGGGAGAGCAAGGATTTGTACACCCGGGACGGTCTTCATCCCAACGAGGCAGGACGGGAGAAAATTGCCCGGCGGATTGCGGAAGTCCTGGCCCGGGAACTGCGGATGGACGAATAACAGATAAAAAAGGGACGATATTTAGGAAACGAAGAAAGGAGAGCGGGAAAATGACATCACCGGCGCAGGCATTTCGAACAATACACGGAAAAATAAGGCGGGAGTGGAGGATAGCCTTCCTGAGCTGCTTTGTGACGGGACTTTTGACGCATCTGCCAGTGCTGCTGTCGGATATTCCCAATCATGACGGGCTTGCCAGCATGTATTTCGATCAGAATATGATCACTTCGGGCAGGTGGTTTTTGTCTGTTGCCTGCGGCTTTTCTTCGTATTACACTATTCCCTGGGTGATCGGGCTTCTGGGGCTGTTTTTCCTGAGTATGGCGGCAGCGGCGCTGTGTGAACTTCTGGAAGTGCGTAAGCCCTGGGCGGTAATACTCTGCGGCGGCATGCTGGCGGCATTTCCCGCCCTGGCGTCCACCTTTGCTTATGTATATACGCTGGACGGCTATATGCTGGCCCTGCTGCTGGCGGTGCTGGCGGTGCTTTTCACGAAACGTTTTCGGCTGGGATTCCTTCCCGGGGCGGTGTGCCTGGCCTTCAGCATGGGGATATATCAGGGTTATCTTTCCTTTGCCATGGTGCTGTCGGCTTTTTCCGTGCTGATGCTGACGGCCGGAGGGGAAAGCGCGGCGGAAGTGTCCGGGAAAAAAAGTCTCCCCGGGGAGATTCGGAGGATATTGGCCTATCTGTACATGGGCCTGCTGGGAGGAGGGCTTTATTTCCTGATTCTTCAGGTCCTTCTGAAGATACAGGGGAAGAGCCTGGATACCTACCAGGGAATCAGCGGAATGCTGGCCGGGCCGGACGGAGGAGGCGGGATTTTTTCCGCAGGGGCGGAGATGTACAGAGATTTTTTCCGTTTTACCATCAGGGGAAATGTGCTTTTTCAGAATGTTTTCTCCGCCGGAGCCGGGATTTTGCTGTTGGGGGCGGTGCTGGTAAAGGGACTTTCCCTCCTGCGGAAAAGAAAATGCTGGAAGAATCCTCTTACTTTCGGTATAATGGTAATGGTGCTGCTGCTTCTGCCTGTTGCTACAAATGTCATTCTCATTGTGTCTCCGGGGGTGAATTATCATCTGCTGATGCGGTATCAGTGGGTGCTGTATCCGGTGGGCGCCGTGGCCCTTCTGTCAGGGGGAGACGGCGGGAAAAAGAGGGATATTCTGCTGGAGTGGACGGCTCTCGGCGCGGCAGTGGTGCTGGTTTTCTGTTACGGTATTACGGACAATATCGCCTATGCCAATCTGCAGAAGCGGTATGAGAAGACTTATGCATACTGTCTGCGGCTGCTGGATCGGATAGAGCAGACAGAAGGATATTATCCGGGCATTCCCGTAGCCATGGTGGGAGTGGTGGGGGACGAGCAGTATCCGGTGACGGACATTACTCTTCCGGTGACGTCGGGCATGATCGGTATGAACGGAGACGTCCTGCTGTATACCGGGGAGAATTACCGTATATTTATGCAGAATTACCTGGGGGCCACGCTGAATATTCTGCCTGCCCGGGCCATGGAGGAAATGTACTATTCGGAAGAATATGCCGCCATGGACAGTTTCCCCGGGGAGAACTCGGTTCGGATAATCGACGGCATCCTGTATGTCAAGACGGAAAACAGCGTGCGGGAATAAAGGGAAAAGGCAGTGGGCAGCGCAGGCGGAGACACCCGACGTTACTGCCCGCGGACAGCAAACAGAAAAGGACCCAAGAGGAAGAAACAGCAGATTTACCACAGAATTACGGCAGAGTTAAGGAAGGCATGCCGGGGGTAAAGTGAACCGGAGGGAAATATCCCGGAAAGAGCATGCCTGAGGGAAATCTGCAGAATGAGGATCAGGAGAAAATATGGCACTGTTATCAATTGTTTTACCGGCCTACAATGAAGAACAGAATATTGCGAACACGGCCCGGGTGCTCTCCCGGGTGTTGGAGGAAAGCGGTATCAAATACGAACTGGTGTTTGTCAGCGACGGTTCCAGGGACAATACCTTCTCGGAGATACAGAAGGCTGCGGAAGGAAACCGGAGGATCAAGGGAGCCGAATTCTCGCGGAATTTCGGGAAGGAGGCGGCTATTTTCGCAGGGCTTGGGATGGCTTCGGGCAATGCGGTAGTGGTGATGGACTGCGATCTGCAGCATCCGCCGGAGGTTATTCCCCAGATGTGGAAGCTGTGGCAGGAGGGCGCCGAGGTGGTGGAGGGGATCAAGCTGAGCCGCGGGCGGGAAGGGCTTGCCCACAAGCTTTCCGCGGGATTATTTTACAAGATAATGAGCAGGCTCATCAATATGGACATGAACGCTTCCTCGGATTACAAGCTGCTGGACCGGAAGGTGGTTGACGTGCTGATGACGCTGCCGGAACGGAATACTTTTTTCCGGGCGCTGAGTTTCTGGGTGGGCTTCCGGACGGAATCCGTGTACTATGAGGTGCAGGAGAGGCAGTTCGGGGAGAGCAAATGGTCCTTCATCAGCCTGATGAAATACGCGGTGACCAATGCGACTTCTTTCAGCACTCTGCCTCTGCAGCTTGTAACCGTGATGGGGGTGGTCTCCATCCTGTTCAGTATCGTATTGTTCGTCCAGACGCTGATCAGATACCTGTCGGGGACTGCGGTGGAAGGGTTTACCACGGTGATTCTGCTTCTGCTGATTATCGGCGGATTTCTAATGCTGAGCCTGGGGATAATCGGTCATTATATCGCCAGGATTTATGAAGAAGTTAAGGGCAGGCCCAAATACATTATCAGCAGGACTACGCAGGAGGCTGCCGGAGGGCGGGAGACAGGAGAAAACAGGAGGATTGAAGATGATAAATTTTAATGTGCCGCCCTGTGCGGAGAAGGCTTACGACTATATCAGAGAATGTGTGAAAAACCAGAAAATCTGCGGCGACGGGCCGTTTACAAAAATGTGCAGCCGGTGGATTGAGGAGAAAACGGGGACGGCCAAGTGTCTGCTGACCACCTCCTGCACCCATGCCACGGAGATGGCTGCGCTGCTGCTTCCTGATCTTGAACCCGGCGATGAAATCATTATGCCCTCATTTAATTTTGTGTCTGCCGCGGATGCCTTTGTGCTGCGGGGGGCGGTTCCCGTTTTCGTGGATATCCGGCCGGATACCATGAATATAGACGAGAATCTGATCGAGGTGGCGGTGACGAAGCGGACGAAAGCGATTGTGCCCGTACACTATGCGGGAGTCTCCTGCGAGATGGATGCCATTATGGATATAGCGCGGAGACATGGTCTGGCCGTGGTGGAGGATGCGGCCCAGGGGGTTATGGCTTCCTACAGAGGGCAGGCCCTGGGCACAATGGGCGATTACGGCTGCTTCAGCTTCCATGAGACCAAGAACTACAGTATGGGAGAGGGCGGAGCGCTGCTGATCAGGGATGAAAGCAATGTGGAGAGAGCGGAGATCATTCGGGAGAAGGGGACCAACAGGAGCAAGTATTATCGGGGCCAGATTGACAAATATACCTGGATCGATCAGGGGTCTTCCTATCTGCCCAGCGATATGAACGCGGCTTATCTCTATGCCCAGCTGGAGCGGGCGGAAGAGATCAATGAGGCGAGGCTGGCCTGCTGGAATCGCTATTACGGAAATCTCATGTCCCTGGCCGAGTCTGGCAGGATAGAGCTTCCCGGGGTGCCGGAGGGCTGTGTGCACAATGCCCATATGTTTTATATCAAGGCAGCGGACCTGGAGGAGAGGACTGCCCTGATCGACTGGCTGAAGGAGAAGAACGGGATACATGCGGTATTTCATTATATTCCGCTGCACACTGCCCCTGCGGGGAAGAAATTCGGCCGCTTCCATGGGGAAGACCAGTATACCACCAGAGAGAGCGAACGGCTGCTGCGCCTGCCCATGTATTTTGGGCTTGAATTGGAGCAGGTGGATTATATCTGCGATACGGTAAAACGGTTTTATGAATAAAATTATACGGCGGGAGCAAAGATGCGGTGGATGAGAGATTGGGCGGCGCATGCCCGCGCCGTGGTTAAAGGAATGCTTTTCATCGGTTTTTCCGTTCAGATCGGGCTGGGTATTGCCTGGATGGCAGACAGCTTCGGGCAGGTACAGGATTTCGGAGAGTCCGGGTCTGCTCTGTATGAGGGAATATACGGGCTGCTGGGAGAAACGCCGTGGGTTATGTATTTGCTGCAGCTGGGAGCGGCTTTTATGGCAGGACACTTTCTGCTGGGACGTTTCGGGTTGCTGTTCACAGATTCCTCCGTCCGGCGGGAGGATTTGGCAGGAAGGGCCTTTTCTCTGTGGAGAGGTTTTGCCCTGCTGACTGTTCCTTTTGCCCTGCAGTGTCATATGGCCCTGCTGCCCTATTCGCTGATGAGCTCCCTGTATTTGACGGCTCTGGGACTGCTGACAGAGGGACTCAGGACAAGAAAAGATAAGGAAGCCCGCAGGCGGAGTCTCTGCCTGACACTTCTGTCGGTTTTTTGCCTGCTCCTGGGGGGGATGCTGTCCGGCGCATTTGACAGAGAACGGATGCAGCAGCCCGGACACAGTCTGGAGGGAGCGATGGCCAGCCGTTTTGCCTGGTCCTATATCTGGCAGGATCAGGACTGCTGGAGTCCGGAACTCAGGGAGACGGTGAGGGACGTTCTGTGGGAAACTTCCTTTTGCCCCGGGAATATGAACCTGCTTCAGACTGTGCTGGAGGAGCGCCTGGGGAAGGAAACTGCCCGGGGATATTATCTGGAGATTGCCCGCACGGGATGGGAGCGCCATGCCCCCATGGTGGTCAGGCAGATCGGGTGGGATATGCTGGGATATATTGCGGCGCCTGCGGTCTTCCCCCTGCAGATGAAGGGGCATGCCTATGATTCTTACAGCGGAAGGAATTACGAGATCATGCGGGATCATGCGCCGGTTCTCACCAGATATTATGTGGATTACGGCTGCTGGTGGTTTGGCTGCTGTCTGTTTCTTGCGCTTCTGCTCTCTCTGTCCCGGGGGTTAAGAGAGAAGATAACCCGGAACCTGCTTACGGCGGGAGGATGGGCGCTGGCGGCGGTGCTCCCGGCCCTGGCGCTGACTATGCGGGGAGCCGGAATGATGGACTACAAGTATACCATAGCAGTCAATGAGCTGTGGCTGGTTTGGGCGCTGCTGCGCATGGACGGGAAGTGCAGGAAAGGGGAATAGAAACGTGGTGATTCAATTCTTGATTCTGGCGGCTCTGCTGTTGTTCATACCGACGCTCATCGGAGGTCTCTTTATTCGGGTGGATAAGGGGAGCGGGAATTTGCTGTTTCGGTGGGTGAGCGGGCAATTTCTCCTTTGGGCAGGGTTTCAGCTGATCTGTGTGCCGCTGATTCTGAGAGAGCGCAGTTTTGAAAGCCTGGTAAAGCTGTTTTCCGGTTATACGGCTGCGCTGGCCCTTCTTGGTCTGGGGGCGTTGATACAGCGGCGGGTGAAGGGGAAAAAACAAAAAACGTTTTTCAACGATAAAATATTCAAAAAAAAGAAAAACGGGAATGCTCTGCTCTGGATTCTTTTTTGGGGCCTGCTGTTGTTTCAGCTTGTTCAGGCAGTGCGGCTTGCCTATGCGGACTCCGACGACGCGTATTATGTGGCAGTCTCCGCCATTACCCAGGAATCCGGCGCCATGTACAGGACTCTGCCCTATACAGGGGGAACTACCCAGCTGGATATCCGGCACGGGCTGGCGCCTTTTCCGGTGTGGATATCTTTTCTGGCGCAGCTGTCGGGGATGCGGCCTGTGATGCTGGCCCAGTCGGCGCTTCCGCCTGTGCTGATTTCCATCACCTACGCCATTTATTATCTTATGGGAAGTCTGCTTTTTCCGGAGAAAGAGGAGGGACAGGAGAAACTGCCTCTGTTTCTTGTCTTTGCGGAGCTGCTGGTTCTGTTCGGAAATTATTCCATCTATACGGCGGAGAATTTTCTGCTGGCCAGGAGCAGACAGGGCAAGGCGGCTCTGGGCAATATCGTGATTCCCTTTCTGTTCCTTCTGCTGCTTATTTTTATGCGGAGGCTGCAGGAAGCACGAAAAGTGCCGGTATTGCTGTATTTGCTCATGGGGGCAGCTGCCGTAACCGGCTGTCTGTGCAGTACGCTGGGGGCTCTGCTGGTGAGTTTGCTGGTGGGGACGGCGGGAGTTCTGGCAGCGGTGTGCTACAGGCGGCCGCTGGTGCTGTTTCCGCTGGCTGTGAGCTGCGCGCCCTGCGTATACTATGCGCTGCTGTATCTGACCTATCATTGACAGAACGGCAGAAGGAAGGCGGTGGGGAATGGACAATGTTTTTTATCTTTTCCGGGAATACATGGGTACGGGATTGATTGTGATATGGTATCTGATTGCGCTGATTTATCTGTGGGTCAGGGAGAAGAGGAAGGAGATCAGGGTTCTTTTTCTCTATATGCCTGTATTTTTACTGCTGTTGTATTTTAATCCTCTGTTTGCCAGGCTGGTCTATCGGATGGCGGAGGGAGAAATTTATTACCGTATTCTCTGGCTGCTTCCCGTGACAGCGGTGATCGCTTATGCCTGTGTGCGGGCGGGCGGGCAGATTGCGGCCCGGAGAGCTTCCGGAGAAAGCCTGTTTCCCGGCAGAAGCCGGCTGGCGGGGGCGCTGTTTTCCCTTTGCGCTGCGGCGATTATTGCCGTCTCCGGAAGCTTTATCTACAGCAGCCCTCTTTTTTTCCCGGCGGAGAATCTGTGCCATGTGCCGGACAGCGTAATTGCCATCTGTGAGCGTATCAATGTGCCGGGGCGGGAGGTAATGGCGGTTTTTCCGCTGGAGCTGGTGCAGTATGTGAGACAGTATTCTCCCGTCACCTGTATGCCTTACGGAAGGGAGATGACCGTGGACAGATGGAACCGCTACAGTCCGCTGGTGGACGCCATGGAACAGGAGGTGATCGAACTGGAACGGTTGGTTCCTCTGGTCAGGGAGGCATCCTGCCATTACTGTATTCTGCCCGGGGACAGGAAGATCGTTGGGGATCCCGAAACCTACGGCTGGATACGGTTGGGGGAAACCCATGGATATGTCATATACAGGGATCCGGCCATGGAGCTGGTGATTCCCGCGCCGGAGCAGGAGTAGGCATTGACCGGTGCTATTCCTGGGCGGCGGAATTGTTGTCTTTAAAGTAGTTGAGCGCATAGACAAAGCGTTCGGCTACTTTTTTTCTGCCCTCCTGATTCAGGTGCAGATGGTCGGTAAGGTAATCTTCCGCATTGTCCTCGTTGATGGTGCCGTAGAGGTTGTCCACGAAAGTAACCATTCTGGAAGCGCAGGAGGCATACTGCTTAATGACATAGGTGGAGAGGACATCCCAGCCGTAACGCTGAATATCGCTGCTCACGTAGTTCCCGTTCTCGTCTAAACCGAAGGCATAGGTGGGAGACATAATGATAATCCGTATATTGGGATAGCAATATTGCAGCAATTCGATGCCGGCCTCCGTATTTCCGGTGAACTGGGTTATATCGGTGGCGTTCCCGTCATTGTACATGGCATGTCCTGCCAGATAGTCGCTGCCGTCATACATGACAGCCACCACGTCCACAGTGCTCAGGTCTATGGAGGTTAAGGTGTTGTACACTTCCATGGCCTCAGGGGGAGCGCTTTCGCCCAGAGCGGCCACTGCTTTCTGATATTCCGCGTCCGTGGTGTCGTGATAACCTGTGGCCAGGGAGCAGAGCCAGTAGAAATTGAAGGCGTCCCAGGGGGATATATCGGCGTTCAGTTCCGACTGATCCGCAGCCAGGAAACTTCCGCTGACGGAACAATTATATACCTCCGCGCCGGTCATGTCGCGGATGAGACTGACCAGATTGTCTCCGGAACCCCGGTCGTCCGCAAAGGGAGCATTGCCGAAGAACAAAATGGTGGAGCCTTCCCCGTAAGTCTTGAAAACGGGATTGCCATCCGTATCCATCAGGGGCAGGAACGTATCAAAAGTGTCTGCGTATGTTCCCGGTCCGTCCTGAAAGATTTCATCCAGATCCACATGTACGCCGAAAGTCATCACCTTATAAACCAGGCCGGCCACAAACAGCACGGTCACTGCCAGCAGGACCACATGTATATTGATGCGGGAAAAGAAGGGGGGTTTTATCTCTCCGTCGTCATACTCAGCCGGGATCACAGCGCCTGTATTGTCTATATAATGGTCTTCCCCTGAGCCCATGCCGGTATCCGCTTCCAAGTCAATCAGCTCCAGATCCGGAATCGGAAGGGTATCGCCTTTTACATTGCCGCGGGAAGGATTTTTATTTTTCATCATGATCTCCATTTCTCCGTTTTTCTTTATTTTGCGTAACAGGTCAGAAAGGGCATTGAACTGTTTCCATTTTACTATTATGAAAGGAAAAAGTCTATAATATTATGGGACTTTACAAGAATTTAAGCAGATATTCGCTGTTCTGATTCCGGCGCCGGAATAAAGGTTTAAAAAATTATGAAGAAATTGCTTTGCGCCTTGAAGAAAGGGGAAGGGGATGCTATAATGTGTTACAAAATTGTTACGCTGTCTGCGCTTCGGCGCTGTGGAGGATATGATGATGAAGAAGTTATTGCGTCAGATGGGGAAAGCGGTTTCCCAGGATGACGAGAGAGATTGGGATGCCCTGGAGGACGACTGGGACAGTTCTGAGGGCGAATACCCACCCGATTACACAGGGGAAGAGTACGGAGAAGAGGACCCCTCTTATTATACCCAGGAAGAATATGGGGAAGCGGAGTCGGAGGAAGAGATATACGAATCGGAAGACCCGTCCTATTATGCTGAGGAAGAATACGGGGAGACGGAGACCGAGGAAGGGATATACGAATCGGAAGACCCGTCCTATTGTGCTGAAGAAGAATACGGGGAG